>JAMPCE010000020.1 GCA_023666335.1 bacterium | reverse complement strand
GAGACCCAACATTCTGTTAGAGTTCATTGCTGTGATATTGTGTTTTACGATCATAGTGTTACCTCCTTGTGGTTGCCGACGGTAAATCCGTTTACCGCCGTTTTTTGATTTATGGTTGCTGAGTCCGCGAAGCGGAACTCGTGAGGTTAATCTCACAGGGATTTACCTCGTGTAATCCCGAGACCCCTAGGTTAGCCCCGGGCTATTACCGCTTTACTGAGACGCTTTCCGCGCCCCGTCACTCATGACGATCTTCTTTTTCCGATACTTCTCATCCAGTTCCGGCGCCGCGTGATACTTTGCGATCTTCTCCCGCTCTTCTTCCGTCTCGGCGTGATTCTCAAGCGCCCTGCTCCGCACGATATTGATTTCTTTCGGGACATCCAGCATCACCTTCGTGTGGTTTCTGCTGCCGCCCAAAAATACGATGCGGATATCGTCTCCGATCTGGATATATTCTTCTGTGTTGACCGTCATTCTTAACATATGAGCCTCCCTGCCTTCTCCTCTTTCGAGGGCGCCGCCTTGCGATTTCCCTTATGCAACTTTTTGTAATACAATGTTGCATAACAGTTCAGCCAGAACGAATGTGTACGGTAAATTGTGCTCGCACAAATTTGACGAACACATGATGTTCTGAGGGAACGCCCGTTTATAAGCAAAAGTAGCTGCAAAGCAGCGGAGAGCGCTGTAAGCGCGATTTTGCGCATGGCGTGTGCTGAACTGTATCGCAAACCATTCAGACAGCAAGGAGGAGATTTTATGAGCACAACAGAACCGATCAAGAACAAAGAGGCTTTATCCCGTTTCAAGAATTATTACAAAGACGTCCGTCCCAACCCCCGCAACTACACTCTGATCGTCATGGGACTCAACACGGCTTTCCGCATCAGCGACCTGTTGAGCCTCCGCTGGCAGGACGTCTGCACGGAAGACGGCGACCTCCGCACCCATATCCGCATGACTGAGCAGAAAACCGGAAAATCTCATATCGTCCCCATAAACGCCTCGTTGCGGCAGGCGCTCTTTGACTACTATAGTCAATGCAAAACGGCACAGCCGCATTCCTGGCTTTTCCCCAGCACGCGCTATAAAACGCAGCCGCTCTCCCGCTATCAGACATACCGCCTGATCCGCAATGCCGCCGAACAATGCGGACTGTCCGAACACATCAGCTGCCACTCCCTGCGCAAGACTTTCGGCTACCACGCATGGAAACAGGGCACGCCGCCCGCCATGCTGATGGATCTCTACAACCATTCTTCCTATCAGATCACAAAACGCTATCTCGGCATCACACAGGACGAACGGGATCAGGTGTATTTACAGATCGACCTATGATGGTTCATTCCTATTTTCTTTGCATTTGCAAATTTTTTAGTAATGAGATTTTTTCAAAGAATTTTATGAAATGGGGTTAAGTATTCGCCGCACGCTCCGATATATAATATGAACACAGTAAGACACAACATTTTATTACAGAATGTTGTGTCTTATTTTTATTTTAGCATACCAAAAAAGCTGAGTGCCTATACACTCAGCTTTTCCCTTTGTTGTAACAATTCATGATGCTGATCAAACCAATTCCAGAACGACTTCCATCGCTGCATCGCCCTTACGGGGACCGATCTTGATGATCCTGGTATAGCCGCCGTTGCGGTTCGCATACTTGGGACCGTACTCGTCGAACAGCTTATCCACGAGATTGACCTCTTTGGTATTCTTCTTTCTGCCTGCGGGTGCATCCGGCACTTCCTTTACGGGATAGAGGACTTTCATCATCTGGCTTCTCGCATGAAGTCTGGAGGGCAGATCCTTTTTGATCTCTTTCTCCACTTCGTCATACACGGTCACGGTCACGCCGTTCTCGATGCGCAGGATCTTGCCGTCCTTGTCGCGGTGCGTCTCAGAGAGCACTTTCTTCGTGTCTTTATCCACGATCTGCTTCACTCTCTTGCCGTCCTTGTCCTTGCGGGGAACCTTCGCGGTCACTTTGACGGTCTCGTAATTATCTTTCTCCTTCACAGCCAGCGTGATCAGGGGTTCCACAAACTTGCGGACTTCCTTCGCTCTCGCTTCCGTGGTCACGATCTTTCCATTGTATAAAAGGGCAGTTACCTGGCTTCTGATCAGCGCTTTTCTCTGATCGGACCTTCTACCCAGCTTTCTGTATTTTGCCATGATCGGCTCCTTTCTGAGTGCACTTCGGGCTTACCTCTATATTACGCCTCATCGCTGGGATTCAGCTGTAATCCTAATTCTTTTAACTTTGCAAGCACTTCCTCCAGAGACTTTCTGCCCAGATTTCTGACTTTCATCATGTCTTCGGAAGTCTTGTTTGTCAGTTCCTCCACGGTATTGATGCCTGCACGCTTTAAGCAGTTGTAGGAACGAACGGAAAGCTCCAGTTCGTCGATGCTCATCTCAAGCACTTTCTCTTTCTCGTCGTCCTCTTTCTCCACCATGACCTCTGCGGTCTTCGCGTTCTCGGACAGATCAATGAAGAGGCTCAAATGCTCGCTGAGCACCTTTGCCGCAAGGCTGACCGCCTCATCGGGCACCAGCGTACCGTTCGTATACACATCGAGCGTCAGCTTATCAAAATCCGTGATCTGACCCACACGGGTATTCTCCACGGTCACATTGACCCTCTCTACCGGCGTGTAAATGGAATCCACCGCGATCACGCCGATGGGAAGATCCTCCGTCTTATTCTTATCAGCGCCCACATAGCCCCTGCCCCTCGTGATGGTCAGTTCCATGTAAAGCTTTGTGTCCTTGCCGCTGAGGGTCGCGATCACCAGATCGGGATTCAGGATCTCAATGTCCTGATCCACCTGAATGTCGGAAGCCCGTACGACGCCCTCGCCCTCATACTCGATGTAGGCGGTCTTCACTTCATTGGAATCGCTGTTGTTCTTGATCGCAAGGCTCTTGACGTTCATAATGATCTCAGTCACGTCCTCCTTGATACCGGGAACGGAACTGAACTCGTGGAGAACGCCCTCGATCTTGACCTGGCTCACCGCCACACCGGGCAGGGAAGACAACATGATCCTCCTGAGTGAATTGCCGAGGGTAATGCCGTAACCTCTCTCTAACGGTTCCACCACAAATCTGCCATACTTTTTATCTTCGGAGATCTCAACTACTTCAATATTCGGCCTTTCAAATTCAAACACCCGGACACCTCCTTATTCCTACTTGGAGTACAACTCGACGATAAGCATCTCATTCACAGGCACATCGATCATCTCCCTTGTGGGAAGATACTTCACGGTTCCCCGCATTGCCTCCTGATCCATGTCAATCCACTCGGGAACGAGCCTGCCGCCTGTCACCTCAAGGATATCCTTATAGCGCTGCAGGGATCTCGCCTTTTCTCTCACTTCGATCACGTCTCCCGCTTTCACCAGATAAGACGGAATCTGCACAGGCTTGCCGTTTACCAGAAAATGCTTGTGGCCTACGACCTGTCTCGCCTCACGCCTGGTACGCGCAAGACCCATCCGGAACACTACGCTGTCAAGTCTGCTCTCCAGCATCGTCATCAGGTTCTCACCCGTCTGACCTTTCATTCTGTCCGCCTTTTCATAATAATTTCTGAAAGGCTTCTCCAGAACGCCGTAGATGAATTTCGCTTTCTGTTTTTCCCGAAGCTGTAAGCCGTACTCGCTGACTTTCTTGCCCGCTCTCGGGGAAGTTCTGTTGGATTTCTTATCATATCCCAAAAACGTGGGATCGAGATCTAAAGATCTGCATCTCTTTAACACCGGAACTCTGTTTACTGCCATGATGTGGCTCCTTTCTGTTTTTGTTTACAGTACGAAAGTACCTTCTTCCAAAGATTAAACCATTTCATGCGGAGAATCGTGCTTTTTACGATTCTCCAGACTTTAATTTTGCGTAGCAAAATTTAAGTCAATTAGACTCTTCTTCTCTTAGGCGGCCGGCATCCGTTGTGGGGAACGGGCGTCACGTCGCGGATGCTGGTCACTTCCAGACCGCATGCCTGCAAAGCGCGGATTGCCGCCTCACGACCCGAGCCGGGACCTTTTACCATAACGTCCACAGTCTTTAAGCCGTGGATGAGCGCAGCTTTTGTCGCTATCTCTGCTGCCATCTGTGCAGCGTAGGGAGTAGATTTCCTTGAACCTCTAAAGCCAAGACCGCCCGCACTCGCCCAGCTTAACGCGTTACCTTCGTTGTCCGTCAGGGTCACGATGGTATTGTTAAAGGAGGACTGAATATGCGCCTGTCCATGTTCAACGTTTTTCTTGACACGCTTCTTTGTCACTTTCTTGGTAACTTTCTTTGCCATAATAAACTAACCTACTTTCTCCAATTCTAAGTTTCCTGTTATCCGATTACTTCTTCTTGTTTGCAACGGTTCTCTTCGGACCTTTTCTCGTCCTGGCGTTCGTCTTTGTCTTCTGACCGCGGACAGGAAGACCCTTTCTGTGACGGATGCCTCTGTAGCAGCCGATCTCCTGAAGACGCTTGATGTTCAGCGCAACTTCTCTTCTCAAGTCGCCTTCCACCATGTAGTCTTTCTCGATGACCTCAGCCAGTCTCTTCACTTCGTCGTCCGTCAGTTCTCTGACACGAGTGTCAGGATTTACGTTTGCCGCCGCCAGAATCTTATTCGAGCTGGATCTGCCGATCCCGTAGATATAGGTCAAGCCGATCTCTACACGCTTCTCTCTGGGTAAGTCAACACCTGCAATACGAGCCATTTACCATTTCCTCCATTTCCTCTGCATTTAGCACTAATTGATTGGGGCAAGTCCTTTTGCCCAACCGGATCAGGTATCCGATCTTTCCAAACATATTTGGTATCAAAAAGTGGGCTCTCTATCTATCAGCCTTGTACCTGCTTATGTTTCGGATTTTCACAAATAACTCTGATCTTTCCCTTTCGCTTGATGATCTTGCACTTCTCGCAAATCGGTTTTACTGATGATCTGACCTTCATCTCAAACCCTCCTTTCAAAAAAGACCGTTTTACATTATAACACCAAATCCTGCCATTGGCAAGACATAAACTTAACTTTTTCTGATCGAGCTTGCTCAATCATTTGTCCCGCCAGATGATTCTGCCCTTTGACAGATCGTAGGGCGACAGCTCCAGCGTCACCTTGTCGCCGGGGAGGATCCGGATAAAATTCTGGCGCAGCTTGCCGCTGATATGCGCAAGCACCACATGCCCGTTCTCTAACTCCACCTGGAACATCGTGTTCGGCAGCTTCTCAATGACAGTCCCTTCGATTTCGATCACATCAGCCTTTGACATTTCTTTCCTCTCTTTCCTTTCTCTCACACAGATACGCTTTGATAAACCTCTTGATCTCTATATCGGTAAAACCGCCCTCTGTTTCGGGCAGTCTCTTTTTCTTAATGAGTTGCAGGTGCTTTTTGTTCTTCCGCTTGGGCTTTTGTACTGTCCTGCCCTCCCCGTCAGCAATGTAGGCGTACTCGCCTTCCTCTCTGAGGATGACGTACACGGAATCCTTATCATGCCCCGCTTTCGATGTTGCAAGCAGCCCTGCCATGCTCTCTTCCATTTTTCCCTCATTCCGAAGCGCTTTACGCTGAGGACGCGAGCAGAATCTGGAGTTTTCCGAAGGAATACTCCGATTCTGACTCTGCGATCAGGGGAATTTGTGACGCTTCTGCACAAATTCCCGGTTGAAAAAAATACTCATCAGAGATTTTTTTCAACCATCATTCCCGTTTCTTCTATATATAATGTTACAATGTCAGTATTTCAGGTTCTCCGTCCGTCACCAGCACGGTGTTCTCATAGTGCGCCGAAAGCTGATGATCCGCCGTCACCACAGTCCAGCCGTCGTCCTGCCATTCGACCTCTCCGGTGCCAATGTTGATCATCGGCTCGATCGCCAGCGTCATGCCCGCTTTCAGCCGGATCCCCCGCCGCCTCTGCGGAAAATTCGGGATATGCGGCGCTTCGTGGAGATTTCTGCCGATGCCGTGTCCCACCAGTTCATACACGATGCCGTAGTCATGCGCGATCGCATGATCCGCGACCGCATTGGAGATATCGTGCAGATGTTTTCCGCTCCGGGCATACTCAATGCCCCGGAAAAAGCACTCTCTGGTCACTTCGATCAGCTTTTCGGCTTCCGCGCTGATACGCCCCACACCGTAAGTCCTGGCTGCGTCCGCGTGATATCCCCGGTAGCTCAATCCCGTGTCGAGGCTTACGATATCGCCCTCCCGCAGGAAACGATCCTCTCTGGGAATCCCGTGCACGACCTCATCGTTGACCGAGACGCACACACTGGCAGGAAACCCCTCATAGTGCAAAAAGTTCGGCGTGCCGCCGCAGCTTCGGATCAGATCCTCGCACACCCTGTCGATCTCCTTTGTGGAGACGCCGGGGCGGATGCTCTCTTTCAGCTTCTCGTGCACGCGGGCAAGTCTCTTTCCCGCCTCCCGCATGCGTTCGATTTCTTCCGCCGTCTTGATCGTGACTGTTCTCATTGTAAGATCTCTTTGATCGCGCCAAAGACGTCCTGCATATCCTGTGTGCCGTCCACGCTCTTCAACACGCCTTTTTTCGCGTAAAAGTCGATCAGCGGCTGCGTCTGTTCATGATATACGTTCAGACGGTTTTTGACCGTCTCCGGCTTGTCGTCGTCGCGCAGCACCAGTTCCTGCCCGCACTGATCGCAGACGCCCTCTTTCTTCGGCGGCACATGTTCGATGTGATAGGTCGCGCCGCAGGAAAGGCAGGCGCGTCTGCCGCCCATTCTCCGAATGATATTTTCATCCGGAATTTCCACATTGATGGCATAGTCGATCCGGTCGCCCAATTTTGTCAGCGCGTCCTCCAGCACCTCCGCCTGGGGGATCGTCCGCGGAAAGCCGTCCAGTACATAACCGTTTTTGCAGTCGTCCTGCGCCACTCTGTCAAGCAGGATGCGCACGGTCAGTTCATCCGGCACCAGAAGCCCCTGATCCATGTAGGTCTTAGCCTCCATGCCAAGCTGCGTGCCGTTCTTGATATTCATGCGGAAGATATCACCCGTGGAAACATGGGGAATCCCGTAAGTATCGGCGATCATCTTCGCCTGCGTTCCTTTTCCCGCGCCGGGTGCGCCGAGCATTATGATCTTCATAGTAATCTTTCCCTTCCAATCCGAAAATAACTGCACAGACTTCCCGAAAGGGAAGCCCCGCTGAAAACGCAAGGCTAGGGACGCATCGGTTTTCCCGTCGTCCCTTGCCCGTCTATGACACTTTAGTCATTTAAGAATCCTTTATAATTACGCACAAGCATCTGTGATTCGATCTGCTTGATCGTCTCCAGCACCACGCTGACAATAATGATCAGGCTGGTTCCGCCGAACGATACGCTCGCGCCGAACACGCCGTTAAAGAAGTACGGCACGACGCACACGATCGTCAGACCGATCGCACCGATGAACACGATGTAGTTCAGCAGGTTCGACAGATACTCGCTGGTGGGCTTGCCGGGTCTGATCCCCGGAATAAAGCCGCCCTGCCGTTTCATGTTATCCGCGATCTCCATCGGGTTAAACGTGATGGAGGTATAGAAGTACGCGAAGAACACCACCAGTAAGATATAAACCACCAATCCGATCGAATACTCCAGATGATCCGGATTGCACCAGTAGTTAGAGTTTAAGCCCCGCAGGATCTCGCCCCACACGCCGCTGCCGTTGATATTGAACATGGAACAGACCACTACCGGAAGCTGCATCAGGGAAGAGGCAAAGATGACCGGAATCACGCCCGAGGTATTGACCTTGAGCGGGATATTCGTGGTCTGTCCGCCTACCATCTTTCTGCCCTGTACTTTTTTCGCGTACTGCACCGGAATCTTGCGCACACCGTCGTTTAAGATAATGACCAGCACCACCATCAGAACGATGATCGCAATGATGATGATCGCTGCCACAACTCCTTTCGCGATGGATTTGCCGATCACAAACTGCTCGAAGAGCTGCGCGATATCCTGCGGCATACGGGAGAGGATATTGATGGTCAGCACGATGGAGATACCGTTGCCGACGCCGTTCTCCGTAATCCGCTCGCCGATCCACATCAGGAACGCGCTGCCCGCTGTGAGCGCCGCAATGACCGTGATCACATTCATCGCGTTATAAGTCGCAAGCAGACCCTGTCTGCCAAAACCGATCGCCATAACCCCGGCTTCCAACAGCGCCAGCGCGACCGTCACATACCGCGTGATGGAAGCGATCTTCTTACGCCCGTCCGCACCGTCTCTCTGCATCTCCTCCAGCTTCGGGATCGCGATCGTCATCAGCTGCATGATGATGGAAGATGTGATATACGGCGTGATGTTCAGCGCCAAAATGGACATATTCAGGAAAGAACCGCCCGTGAACGCGTCAAAGAAGTTGAATGCGTCCCCGGTCTGGCTCTCAAACCATCTCGCAAAATAAGTCCTGTCCACGCCCGGCACGGGAAGCTGCGACCCGAGACGGATCACAACCAGCATGAGGAACGTGAAAAAAATTTTATTTCTGATCTCTTTGATCTTAAAAGCATTTTTTAAGGTTGTAAACATTAGATCACCTCTGCAGTTCCACCAAGTGCCTCGATCTTTTCTTTCGCAGACGCGCTGAAGGCATTTACCTTCACGTCGAGCTTCTTAGTAAGTTCTCCGTTTCCAAGGATCTTTACGCCGTCACGAGGATTCTTTACGATTCCCTTTTCGATCAGAGCCTCGACATCCACCGTCGCGCCGTTGTCAAACACTTCCAGTTTGCCTAAACTGACCGCCACGATCTCTTTCGTATTTCTGTTCGTAAAGCCTCTCTTGGGGAGACGTCTGTACAGGGGCATCTGACCGCCCTCAAAGCCGACTCTGGGTGCGCCGGAACGCGCTTTCTGACCCTTGTGACCCTTACCGGCTGTCTTACCGTTGCCGGAACCGTGCCCGCGGCCTCTTCTAAAATTATCGCTGTGTACAGAACCCTTTGCAGGTCTTAAATTCGATAATTCCATCTATCACACCTCCTTCTTATTCTTCTTATGCCTCTTCTACCTTGACCATATGTCTGATTCTCTGGATCTGTCCCCTGGTCGAAGCATTGTCGGGCAGTTCCACTGTCTGATTGAGCTTCTTAAATCCCATCGCTTTCGCTGTCGCGCGCGCCTTGGGCACCTGGCCGATCGTAGATCTGACCAGCGTGATCTTTAACATTTTAGCTGCTTCCTTCTTCGCTGCCATTTCAATTCCTCCTGATTTCCGAAATTCCGTTGCACAGAGAATGCCGCCTTTTGGGCATTCTCTAGTGTGAAACATAGATGTTCTTTGCGAAGCAGCCTTTGCTGCGAGCATTAGAACATCTTTTCACACACTTATGCGCGAATCTCCTCTACAGACTTACCGCGGTTTTTCGCCACTTCCTCGGGCGTCTTCAACTGGCTTAAGCCCTTGATCGTAGCAAGCACTACGTTCTGCTTGTTGTTGGAGCCGAGGGACTTGGTACGGATATTCTTGATGCCCGCAAGCTCGCACACCACACGCGCAGGACCGCCTGCGATGATACCGGTACCTTCCGCAGCTCTCTTCAAGAGAACGGACGCGGAACCAAATTCTCCGACAAAGTCATGTGTGATACTGCTCTTTTCATCCAGCGCGACCGTGACCAGATTCTTGATCGCGTCTTCTTTCCCCTTACGGATCGCTTCCGGAATCTCCGTCGCTTTCCCCAGGCCTGCGCCGACATGACCGTTTCCGTCGCCGACTACGACAAGCGCTGTGAAACGCATATTACGACCACCCTTGACAACCTTGGTAACACGCTTGATCGTCACGACTTTTTCGGTGAGTTCTAACTGACTTACGTCAATGATTGTACGTCTCATGTGATCTTTTCTCCCTTCCTAGAATTCCAAGCCAGCTTCTCTGGCTGCGTCAGCTAACGCCGCAATCTTGCCCTGGTAAATGAAGCCGCCTCTGTCAAAGACCACGGTCTTGATGCCTTTTTCGATTGCCCGTTTCGCGATCACAGTTCCAACATATGCCGCCGCTTCCACGTCGTTGGTCTTCTTCAGTTCGCTCCCCACGCTCTTCTCAAGGGTGGAAGCGGAAACCAGAGTGTTGCCAACCGTATCGTCAATAATTTGAGCATACATATGATTATTGCTTCTGAACACAGCCAGACGGGGCCTCTCAGCCGTACCGCTGAAACGGTTACGCATTCTGTTGTGCTTCTTTACACGAACTTTTTGTCTCGATTCTTTCTTAACCATTCCCATACTCTCCTTATCTGTTATTTCTTACCGGTCTTACCAACCTTACGTCTGATCGTCTCATCGGCATACTTGATACCCTTGCCCTTATAAGGCTCAGGCCGTCTCTTGTCTCTGATCTCAGCCGCAAACTGGCCAACCTTCTCGTTATCTATCCCCTTGACGATGATCAGATTCTGACCTTCTACAACCGTCTCAATGCCCTCGGGATCTGTCATCTCTACCGGGTGGGAGTATCCTAAGTTCAGTGTCAGCTTCTTGCCGGATTTCGCCGCTCTGTAACCTACGCCGTTTACCTCAAGTTTCTTCTCATAGCCCTCTGTGACGCCGACCACCATGTTGTTGATCAAAGTCCTTGTCAGACCGTGAAACGCTTTGTTCTTCTTTAGATCATTGGGTCTTTCCACAACGATCTGCCCATCTTCCATCTTGATAATCATCTCCGCCGGGAGCACTCTCTCCAGCGTTCCCTTGGGACCTTTTACAGTCACTTTGTTATTTTCTGCGATCTCCACAGTCACACCTGCGGGAACCGCGATTGGCATTCTTCCTACTCGTGACATGCCCGTACCTCCTGTTTTCTCAATAATTTACCAGACGAAGGCTAACACTTCGCCGCCTACATTCAGCTCTCTTGCCTTTTTGTCGGTCACAACCCCCTGATTGGTGGAGATGATCGCTACGCCGAGGCCCCCGAGCACTCTGGGAAGATCTTCCTTGCCGGCATACACACGCAAGCCCGGCTTCGAGATCCTCTTGATGCCGGAGATGATCTTGTCGTTCTTGTCCTCGCCATACTTCAACGTGATGTGGATGGTCTTGAAGCTGCCATTCTCGATCACATCATATTTTCTGATATAACCTTCCTCTAAGAGAATCTGGGCAATCGCCAGCTTCATCTTGGAAGAGGGAACATCTACTGTATCATGCTTTGCAGTATTTGCGTTACGGATTCTCGTAAGCATATCTGCGATCGGATCGCTCATTGTCATGATTTTTCCTCCTTAAAATCTTGATAAGCTTTTCTCAGCCCGGAAGAATGACGCAGTCATTCTTCAGACCGAGCTTGCTCGGTCACTACCAGCTTGCTTTTTTCACGCCGGGAATCTGTCCCTTATATGCTAACTCACGGAAGCAGATTCTGCAGATTCCGTACTTTCTCAGATAAGCATGCGGACGACCGCAGATTCTGCAACGGTTGTACGCTCTCACAGCGAATTTGGGTTTGCGCTGCTGTTTGATCTTCATTGCTGTCTTAGCCATGAACTTACCTCCTTTTATTTGGCGAATGGCATATTAAACAATCTCAACAATTCTCGTGCTTCCTCGTCGGTCTTTGCCGTTGTGACAAAGATGACGTCCATCCCTCTTACCTTGTCTACCTTATCGTACTCGATCTCCGGGAAGATGATCTGCTCCTTGATGCCGAGCGCGTAGTTGCCCCTGCCGTCAAAGGAGTTTGCGCTCACGCCTCTAAAGTCACGCACACGGGGAAGCGCAAGGTTTACGAGTCTGTCCAAAAACTCATACATCTTGTCGCCGCGCAGGGTGGTCTTGCAGCCGATGGACTGTCCCTCTCTGATCTTGAAATTCGCGATGGAGTGCTTTGCTTTTGTGACGACCGCTTTCTGTCCGGTGATCGTCTCCATATCGCTTACTGCCGACTCCAGCACTTTCGCGTTCTCTTTCGCTTCGCCGACGCCCATGTTGACCACGATCTTGTCGAGCTTCGGCACTTCCATAGTGTTTTTATATCCAAACTTTTTGACCATAGCATCTACGATCTCATTTTTATACATCTCTTTCAGTCTGCTGCTCACGCTTAAGGATCTCCTTTCTCACATTTAGTCTACGATATCACCCGTAGACTTTGCAAAACGGACCTTCTTGCCCTTCTCGATCTTGAAGCCGATTCTGGTCGCTTTGCCTTTGTGCACATACATCACGTTGGATACGTCGATGGGCGCCTCTTTCTGAACAATACCGCCGTTCTGGTTCGCCGCCGAGGGTTTCTCGTGCTTTGTGATCTTGTTGATTCCCTCTACGAGCACTTTGTGGTTCTTCTTATCTACGGAAATAACCTTGCCTTCTTTGTCCTTATCTTTGCCGGCGATGACTTTGACCGTATCGCCTTTCTTAATCTTTGCCATTGACATAGCGGCACCTCCTATAATACTTCCGGAGCCAGTGAAACAATTTTCATAAACTGTTTGTCACGAAGCTCTCTTGCTACCGGTCCAAAAATACGGGTTCCTCTCGGCGTCTTGTCATCCTTGATGATCACAGCGGCATTTTCGTCGAATCTGATGTAGGATCCGTCCTTGCGTCTTGCGCCCTTTACGGTACGCACAACGACAGCCTTCACCACATCGCCTTTCTTTACAACGCCGCCTGGTGTTGCATCTTTGACCGTAGCAACGATCGTATCGCCGATCCGTGCATATCTTCTTGTGGAACCGCCCATAACCCTGATGCACAACAGCTCTTTCGCACCGGTGTTATCTGCGACTTTGAGTCTGCTTTCCTGTTGAATCATGCTATCTTCTCCTTCTTTCTTATTTCTCTGGCTGACCGAGGCTGCGAAGCAAAATTATTTTGCTTTCTCAACGATCTCGACAAGTCTCCATCTCTTATCCTTGGATAAAGGTCTGGTCTCCATCACTTTGACGGTGTCGCCGATGCCGCACTCGTTGTTCTCATCATGCGCCTTTAACTTATAGGTCTTCTTCACGATCTTCTTGTAAAGCGGATGCTTTACATGATCCTCGATTGCTACAACGATGGTCTTATCCATCTTATTGCTGGTCACTTTACCAACACGGGTTTTTCTCAGATTTCTTTCCACGATTGCTCTCCTCTCCACCTAGTTTGCAGCCTTAGATTTCTGTGTGATCACGGTCTGGATCCTCGCGATGTTTCTTCTCACGTCCTTGATCCTGGCTGTATTGTCCAACTGGTTCGTTGCGTTCTGGAATCTTAAATTGAAAAGCTCTTTTTTAGCGTTCACCAGCTCCTGCGCTAATTCTGCATCTGATTTTTTATTCAAATCTTCCACATACTTATTTGTTTTCATTCGCCACACCGCCTTCCAAATCTGCTTTAGAAACGATCTTACACTTGCACGGAAGCTTATGGGTCGCAAGACGCAGCGCCTCTTTTGCCACATCCTCAGCCACACCGGCGATCTCGAACATCACACGGCCCGGCTTCACGACTGCCACCCAGTATTCCAACGTGCCCTTACCGGAACCCATACGCGTCTCTGCGGGTTTCGCCGTTACCGGCTTATCCGGGAAGATCTTGATCCAAACTTTACCGCCACGCTTGATGTGTCTGGTCATGGCGATACGGGCTGCCTCTATCTGATTGGACTTGATCCAACAAGGCTCCATCGCAACGATACCGTACTCACCGTAGGTGATCGTGTTGCCGCGGGTCGCTTTCCCCGCCATAGAACCACGGAACTGTTTACGACGTTTTACTCTTTTTGGCATTAACATTATTTATCGCTCCCTTCCTTGTCAGATTTAGTCGGAAGTACCTCGCCTTTGTAGATCCATACTTTTACGCCGAGTTTTCCATAAGTGGTGTCCGCCTCGGCAAAACCATAATCAATATCCGCTCTCAGGGTCTGCAGCGGGATGGTCCCCTCGCTGTAGAACTCGCTTCTGGCGATATCCGCGCCGCCGAGACGTCCGGAAACGGCTGCCTTGATGCCCTCTGCGCCCGCTTTCATGGTCCTGCCCATGCAGGACTTCATCGCACGCCGGAAAGACACACGGTTCTCCAGCTGCTGCGCAATGTTCTCCGCTACAAGCTGCGCATCCTTATCGGGTCTCTTGATCTCCTTGATGTCTACCAGAACTTTCTTGCCTGTCATCTTGGAAAGTTCTTTCTTTGTGATCTCGATCTCCGCGCCGCCTTTGCCGATCACGACACCGGGCTTCGCCGTGTAGATGATGACTTTCACGCGGTCAGACGCTCTCTCGATCTCGATCTTTGCGATACCTGCGCTGTACAGTTTCTTCTTCAAATACTTTCTGATATTGTAGTCTTCTACCAAAAAGTCGGCAAACTCGCCATCCGCATACCATTTGGAATCCCAATCCTTGATGATGCCGACTCTCAATCCGTGTGGATTAACTTTCTGTCCCATGTTGTTCTCCTTCCTAATCTGATCCTATCTTGCGTCGAGAACGATCGTGATATGGCTCATTCTCTTCTCAATCCTGTAAGCTCTGCCCTGTGCTCTGGGCTGAATCCGCTTCATGGTAGGCCCCTTGTTCGCGTAGCACTCTGCGATGTAAAGGTTCTCCGGATTCGGGTACTTCGTGGGATCCTGACTGTATTTGTACTCAGCGTTTGCGATCGCCGACTCCAGCAGTTTTTTAATGACGCCGGACGCGTATCTGGGATTATATGCAAGGATTCCGAGCGCTGTCTCGACGTCCTTCCCTCTGATGGCATCCAACACGAAACAAGCTTTCTGTACAGACACGCGCGCATAAGACAGCTTCGCGGAGGGTCTGACATCCTTGTTCGCATTTCTCTCTCTCTTTATCTGGGATCTATGTCCTTTAGCCATAGATTGAAGCCTCCTTTCAAATTAGCGAACTTTGGACTTTCTCTCGTCCTTATCATGTCCTCTATAAGTCCTGGTCGCCACGAACTCGCCGAGCTTGTGTCCGACCATATCCTCTGTAACATATACCGGTACGTGCTTTCTCCCGTCATGCACCGCAAAGGTGTGTCCCACAAAGGAAGGGAAAATCGTAGACCGGCGGGACCAGGTCTTGATTACCTGCTTCTGTCCCGACGCATTCATCGCATCTACTTTTTTCAGTAAGCTCGCATCCGCAAATGGTCCTTTTTTCAATGATCTTGCCATGATCTATCCTCCTAATCTAATCACTTAATGGCTCTGCCGTCTCTTCTTCTCACGATCAGCTTATTAGAAGCTTTCTTTTTCTTACGGGTTTTCAGTCCGAGTGCGGGCTTGCCCCAGGGTGTACACGGACCCGGGCGTCCGATCGGAGCGCGTCCCTCACCGCCGCCGTGCGGGTGATCGTTCGGGTTCATAACGGAACCGCGGACCGTAGGACGGATACCCATATGACGTTTCCGTCCCGCCTTACCGATCTTGATCAGGTTGTGGTCGGTGTTGCCTACCGTGCCGATGCTCGCCCTGCAAACGATCGGCACCATTCTCATTTCGCCGGAGGGAAGACGCAGTGTCGCATACTTGCCCTCTTTTGCCATCAACTGCGCGCTGTTTCCGGCGGAACGCACCATCTGGCCGCCCTTGCCGGGTTTTAATTCAATGTTGTGGACCAGTGTACCTATCGGAATCTCGGAAAGAGGCAGGCAGTTGCCGACTCTGATTTCCGCTTCCGGACCGTTCATGACTTTCATGCCGTCCGTTAAACCTTCCGGTGCAAGGATGTATGCTTTCTCGCCATCCTCGTAGCAGATCAGCGCGATGTTTGCCGTTCTGTTGGGATCGTACTCGATGCCGATCACCTTCGCGCTGATGCCGTCCTTATTTCTCTTGAAATCAATGTTTCTGTATAATCTTCTGTTCCCGCCGCCGTGATGTCTGACGGTGATCTTGCCCTGATTGTTGCGGCCGGCGTTCTTCTTCAAGGAAGTGCAGAGAGATTTCTCCGGCGTCTTCTTGGTGATCTCACTGAAATCAGAGCCTGTCATGTTACGTCTTGACGGTGTATATGGGTTATAGGTCTTAATTCCCATGATCTTATCTCCTTTTCTTTATCATAATCCTGCAAAGATCTCGATATCCTTGCTGTCCTCGGTGAGCTGCACGATAGCTTTCTTGGTCTTGGCTGTCTTGCCGTATACCATGCCGCGTCTCTTGGTCTTGCCCACCTGATTCATGGTGTTGACTTTCAGGACTTTTGTGCCCTCGAACATCTTCTCAACCGCTTCTTTGATCATTGTCTTATTTGCTTCCGGATGAACCAAAAAAGTATACTTCTTTTCACCCATGCCTGCCATACTTTTTTCTGTGATGACCGGTTTCAGGATCACGTCATAATACTGAATCGCTGCCATTATGCAAACACCTCCTCGATCTTGGCTACGGCATCCTTGGTGAGCACCAGCGTATCGCCTTTCAAAATGTCGTATACATTGATGTTCTCGGCTACTGCCGTGTTGACTTTGGGAAGGTTTCTCGCGGAGAGGATCACGTTTTCGTCCTGCTCGCCGATCACCACCATTGCCTTATCAACCTTTAAGTTGTCCATTACTTTCTTGAAATCTTTCGTCTTGATCGCGTCGAGTTTCAGCTCGTCAAGCACGATCAGCTTGTTGTCCTGCACTCTGCTGGTCAGCACCGACTTGAGCGCCGCTCTCTTTTCTTTCTTATTCAGCTTGAAAGAATAATCTCTCGGCGTAGGAGCAAACACAACGCCGCCGCCTTTCCACTGGGGCGATCTGGTCGATCCCTGTCTCGCGTGACCGGTTCCCTTTTGTCTCCAGGGCTTTCTGCCGCCGCCGCTCACCTCCGAGCGTGTCTTTGCTTTCTGTGTGCCCTGACGCTTATTCGCAAGATTCTGAACGACTGCCATGTGTACCAGATGCTCGTTGATCTCGACACCGAACACCGCATCGTTTAAGTCCATCTTGCCGACTTCTTTGCCTTCCATATTATAAACAGATACGTTTGCCATCTGAATGGTCCTCCTTTCATCCGTGGCTTAAGCCACTATTTTGCCGCATCAACCTTAGTGGTCTCTTTGATGGTTACTAAGGCTTTTCTGGGTCCGGGTACCGCGCCCTTGACCAGAATGAGATTCTTCTCTGCATCGACTCTCACGATCGTAAGATTCTGTACGGTCACTCTGACGCAGCCCATGTGTCCCGGCATCCCCTTACCCTTGAATACTTTGCTGGGTGAGGAACATGCGCCGTTGGAACCCTGATGGCGATGGAACTTGGAACCGTGTGTCATAGGTCCTCTATGCTGGCCGTGTCTCTTGATCGCGCCCTGAAATCCCTTACCTTTGGAGATCGCCGTCGCGTCCACTCTGTCACCAGCTTCGAAGATATCTGCCTTGATCTCGCTTCCGAGTGCGTACTCGTCCGCATTCTCAAGCTTAAACTCTCTGATGAATCTCTTGCAGGAAACCCCTGCCTTATCGAAATGGCCTTTCTGCGCCTTATTCGCGCCGTGGCGGTGTACCACTTCCTTGTTGCCCGCCTTGTCTTTGTTGACGATTCTTTCTTTCTTGTCCACAAAGCCGACCTGTACTGCGCTGTAACCGTCATTCTCGACCGTCTTGATCTGCGTGACCGCGCAAGGGCCTGCCTGCAGTACGGTAACGGGCGTCAGCGTCCCGTCTTCCGCAAAGATCTGCGTCATGCCGACTTTGGTTGCTAAGATTGCTTTCTTCATTTCCTTTCTTTACCTCCTGTCTTCTACAGCGGGTCCCGGGGGACCATCCTAGTAGGGGTCTTATTTGTTCTTCATCTTAATGTCGATATAGACACCCGCAGGCATCTCCAGTCTCTGGAGCGCATCTACCGTCTTGGGGGTAGGGGTGATGATATCGATGAGTCTCTTATGCGTTCTCTGCTCGAACTGCTCTCTGGAATCCTTATACTTATGCACCGCACGCAGGATCGTGATGACCTCTTTCTTCGTGGGAAGAGGTACGGGACCGCTCACCTGGGATCCGTTCTTTTTTACCGTTTCGATGATCTTCTTTGCCGATGCATCCACCAACTGATGATCATAAGCTTTCAGGGTGATTCTCATTACTTGACTTGCCATAAAAAAAGTCGCCTCCTTTTCGCACTTTTACTTCTTAAGTACGACAAGCGGTGACTGTACACTCTCCCGTGTGTGTCCTAAATGCTTACGCATCGAATCACTACACGTCGTTTCCGGTCTGACCGGACATTTTGTCTGTACAGTGACTTGTCGTCAGTTTCCTAACTTGACATTCGCTCCACGGAAAACCTGCCACGCGGGCAGCAACCTCACGCTTCACAGCTATCATGTCACAGCACTGATTAGTATATCGGATGTTTGAAAGAATTGCAAGAAAATTTTTCCGGACGGATTGTATTTTTTTTCATACAATGATATACTAAACCAGTGTATTGGGAGCAGATTTTGCATATAATCTTTGTCCCTGCGCAAACTCGCACCCGCCTCGCTTCGCGAGCCCGGTGCTCAGACAGTGCTTCGGGACGGCAGATTATATGCAAAATCTGCTCCGTAATGCTGCCACATAACCATGACATTAAAAAGCTGAAATGGCAGATTACACAAAATGATCTCGAAGTTGTCATTGTGCAGGAATATGAGATTTTCTTAATATTCCATACAATATCCAGAAATTTCGGGACATGGATGTCACGAAAAGCCCGAAGCGAGCCCGGATGGCTCGTAGAGGGCGGTTTCGTCCGGTATCATAACATATATGGAATATTTAGAAAATCCATATGACGAAACATGACACAAGAGAACATTTTGTGCAATCTGTCACTAAAATTTTTATATGCAGTTTTTGGCACACTTGTCATTACAGATTATTTTACAAGGACGGGAAAAATCATGTGGATCGCTGATCATTGGGAAGACTATGCGGTACTGGACTGCTCGAAAGGAGAAAAACTCGAACGCTGGGGCGATTATCTCCTCGTGCGCCCGGACCCGCAGGTCATCTGGGATACGCCGAAGACGAATAAAGGCTGGAAGCAGAAAAACGGTCACTATCACCGCAGCGCCAAAGGCGGGGGCGAGTGGGAATTTTTCGATCTCCCCGAGGAGTGGAGTATCCGCTACCAGCCGCTTTCCCTCACGTTCCGCTTAAAGCCTTTCAGCTTCAAACATACGGGGCTTTTTCCCGAGCAGGCTGTCAACTGGGATTGGGTTTCTTCTATAATAAAGAATGCAAAGCAAAACCGACCCGACCGACCGCTTAAGGTCTTAAACCTTTTCGCGTACACAGGCGGCGCAACGCTTGCCGCCGCTTCCGCAGGCGCGGCAGTCACACATGTGGACGCCTCCAAGGGCATGGTCTCCTGGGCGAAAGAAAACGCCGCCGCCTCAGGGCTTTCCGATGCGCCGATCCGGTGGCTCATCGACGACTGCGTCAAATTCGTGGAACGGGAGATCCGCCGCGGCAACAGCTACGACGGCATCATCATGGATCCGCCCTCCTACGGGCGCGGTCCCAAGGGCGAGATCTGGAAGATCGAGGAGAATGTGTTCCCCCTGATCTGCCTTGCCGAAAAGCTCCTGTCCGAAAACGCCCTGTTCTTCCTCGTCAACTCCTACACCACAGGGTTACAGCCCGCGGTGCTCACCTACATGATGCACACCGCGCTCGTGCAGGGACACGGCGGGCGCGTAGAATCCTCGGAGATCGGGCTGCCCGTCTCCGGAAGCGGACTCGTGCTGCCCTGCGGCGCATCCGGCAGATGGTTTACATAACTCCGGTCATCCGTGCGATTCCGTAAAGCGCCAGCAGATGCAGCGGATAAAATCCGTAATAGAATGGCTTCGGAAGCTGCTTCCCCCGCTTCCCGTTATAGAGGAAGATCGGCACAAAGGCAAACAGCCCGTACATCTCCCGCCGGGAAGTAAGAAACAGATAACCCGCCGTATAGGTTCCCGCATAGCGGATCACATTTTGTCCCCAAGTCCCAAGCAGCATGACCAGAGCCACCGCCGCGAACTGTATGCCCGCGTTCTTTCCGCGCGTCAGATAGAAAGCCAGGATCAGCAGGATGCCCATAAAACGGTAATCCGTCGCCCCGACGAACGCCGCCGCACAGACTGCCGCCAAAATCAGCATCCTTACAACCACGGTCAAAACTCTCCTATTGTAGGAGAGATATTCCCATGCCGCCAACAGCAGCACGCCCAAAAACAACGTCCAGTATACGTTCTGGCTCTTCCACTCGACCAGCTTTCCCGAAAAAGCCAGATCAAAGGGAATTTCCGAAAGCAGCGCAAACAGAAAGAGCCGCAGCAGAAACCGCGCTCTGCTTCTCGTCCGAATAAATCCTTCCACGATCAAAAAAGCAAACAGGATGAAAGCGATCCGCCCCACCGCCCTGCCCGCACGGTAAACCGGCATCAAACGCGGGTCCCAGCCGCCGTCTACCAAATGGAGCCGCATATAATTCAAAAACAGAACCGCAAAAAAATGATCGATGAACATCGTGATATATGCAATGTTTTTCAGCGCCGCTCCGGAGAACGGCGCGCTGTTCTTCTCCCGCAACATAAATCTGTCTTCTCCAAATCAAAACGAGCCCCCGCTGTGTCTCCAGCAAAAGCCCGCCTTGTCCTCTCATTTACGCCAGCGCGTCCACACTTCCACCTGCAACGAGATCCGCCGCCGACTGTCCGACTTCTGCCGGAACCGGAATATCCACGCCGTTCAGTTCGAGTGATACCGCCGGATTCGTATCCTGTTCAAAAGCTTCCAGCGCCTGCTGGACGCCCGCCTGTTTTTCCCGCTCCAATTTATTGAACAGCGATTTCAGGTACTTCATGTCCGCTTCCACGATATCTTTCATCTCGTCTGCGCGGTGTTTCTTTCGAAGTTGGTCCACTTCTTCCGGAGACATCTCCTCCACCGACGCCCCCATGTATTCTTTCATCAGGTCATTGACGCCGCCCGCTGCCTCCATCTCCTGCATAAGTTCTTCATATTCCTCTAAGAGTTTCTCCAGTTGTTCCTTTTGTTCATCGCTGAGATTCTCCATAGACTCTTCCAGCTTTTTCAGCTCCTCATCTTCACCGGAGCCTGCGCCCTCCTCAACCAGACCCTTTCCGGTCGCTGCCGCCTTTTCCTCTTCCTCCAGATGCTTTTTCTTCCTGCGGGCGATCCGCTCCATCTTTCTGGCATGGATGATCGCATGGCGAAGGTCAGTCTCGTCGTATTTACCGCTCATCTGCTTCCGCAAAAGGGAGACCACCTCTTCGCGCGCTTTCGTGATCACCCTGCGCGCGCCGGCGGAAGTATTGTTCATCGTGATCTGCTTTGAGATTTTTTTATAATTATAATTGAGTTTTTTCTTCTTTGTCGATTTCGCCTTCTGTATCCGAATCGACTTTGCCAGCGCTTTCGCCGCTGTTCCGGCGCACTCATTCTTGATATCCTGCGCAGTCCGCTGCTTATACGGATCCGTCGCTGCCGCCGGATTGGTTCCGATTTCCATGCCCATACAAATATCCTCCATGATGCTGTCAAGGCGGCAAATCCGTTTGCCGCTTCGCTTATGTTTCTCTTTGACTATTATATCGGCATTTCATGCAGGATAATTTAGGTACATCAGGTATCGTTGCTGACCTTATTGCCTTTCGGATTCACAATCTCTACCATTATGGGAGAGATCTTTAGCGTGCCCCTTTGTCGTAAATCTCTCCCAGCGCCCTGGGCGAATGATTCTTCTTTCCGAAAAAGACGAGCATCAGCAAAGTCAGCACATAGGGCAGCACCATCACGAGATCCTGATAACTGCTGGGCATCTCCAAAATCTTTACCAGCTCATAGCCGCCCGACCGCGCAAGCCCGAACAACAGACAGGCGCCCAATGTCGGCATGATCTTCCAATTGCCGAAGATCAGCGCCGCGATCGCCAGATACCCGTAGCCCGAATAGATATTAGAAGAAAAGTTTGCCGAGATCGAGTAGGCAAAACAGATACCGCCCAGTCCCGACAGCGCGCCCGACACCATGACTGCTGCCAGGCGCACCCGTCCCACCTCGATGCCCGCCGCGTCCACCGCGTGGGGATTGTCGCCGCATGCCCGAAGATGCAGACCAAAGGGCGTCTTGTAAAGCACAAACCAGGCGGCCGCCGCAATCAAAACGATCACCGGCTCAAAGGGATACAGGTTCGTAAATACCGCGCCCAGAACCGGAATGCGGGAAAGTCCCGGCACCGTCAGGCGGGAGGATACCCCCAGCACGAACTTATTGGAGGGCGCGCCGAACACGCTGGCATTGATCTGTTTCGTCATAAACTCCGTCAGCGACATCGCCAGAATATTGATGACCACACCGCTGATGACCTGATTTGCCTTGAAGCGGATGCAGAGCAAGGCATGCAGCAGAGAAAACAACATTCCGCCAAGAAACGCAAACACCATCGCCAGATAAAAAGGAATCGGCGAATTGCCCGCAAAGGCAGGCGCGATGCAGACCGCAAACAGCGCGCCGCAGAAAGCGCCGAAGCCCTGTAATCCCTCGATTGCCAGATTCGTCACACCGCTGCGCTCGCAGTAAATGCCGCCGATTGCCATGATAAACAGCGGAAGTGCAAACGATAAACCGTCAATAATGATCGTATTCATATCACCGCGCCTCCTTCCGTCTGTCTACAACTTCTCTGACATAAGCGCCGCAGGCGCTAAACAACAGGATCAGTCCCGTGAGTGCGGAAGCCATCTCCGCCTGCACGCCCGCCGTGGAACTCATATAGGTGCTCCCCTTGGAGATCACCGTGATCAGGAAAGAAGAAAAGATAATGCCGATGGGAGAACTGTTTCCCAAAAGCGCTACCGCGATCGCATCATAGCCCGTACTGACAAGCACCCTCGGCTGGATGGACGCAAAATAACCCAGATAGTAAGTCACGCCTGCAAGCCCCGCCGCGCCGCCGGAAAAAAACATCGCCAGCACCCTCGTCCGTCCGACGCGGATGCCCGCATATTCCGCCGCCCGGCTGCTTAAACCAACCGCCTTGATCTCAAAACCGAGCGTCGTCTTTCCCAGCAGAAACACCGCCGCCGCAACACACACCGCCGCCAGCAGGATCCCCAGTGGGATGTCCATCTTATAATCGCCCACCGCCACATCGATCAGGGTCAGGCGACTTGCCGCGCCCACGTTCTTCGACTGCCGTGATACGGGATCCACAAAAAACACATTGATAAAAAAACTCACAACATATTGAATTATATAGTTGCACATAATCGTGGAAACCACTTCATTGATATTGAAACGGTGCCGCAAAAAACCTACCAGTGCGCCCACAAACGCCCCCACCGTAAATCCGATCAGGATGACCAGCGGCTTTGCCGCGACAGCGGGGAGATCCGAGTAGCCGATCAATACGGTCGATACAAAACCCGCCGCCAGCATCTGCCCCGATACGCCGATATTAAACAATCCTGCCCGCAGGGCGATCAGCACCGACAGCGCCGCCAAAAGCATCGGCGTCATAGCGTTCAGGAAACTGGTGAAATCCGTGATCATCCCCTTATGTCCGGCATAGGAAGCTTTCGGCGCAAGTCCCGATCCCTGCAAAAGGTTATAGTAGGCAAGGAAAGGATTCTTCCCCAGCAGGGCGATCACCACGAGCCCCAGAAGAAGACTTAATAAAACGGTAAAAAGCGGAATCCAGTTAAACTTTTTCATGCTTTCCTCCTACCCCCATCATAAATTCTCCCACTTCACCCGGCGTCAGGGTCTTCGCATCCGCAATCTTATCAATCTTTCCGTTATAGATCACGCCGATCGTATCCGCCAGATTCATCACCTCGTCCAGTTCCAGCGAGATCAAAAGCACCGCCTTGCCTTTGTCGCGTTCCGCCACGATCTGTTTGTGGATGTTCTCGATCGCCCCGATGTCCAGCCCTCTTGTCGGCTGCACAAAGATCAGCAGGGACGAATCCAGCTCGATCTCTCTGGCAATGATCGCTTTCTGCTGGTTGCCGCCGCTCATGGAGCGCACGATGGTGTCGCTGCCCTGTCCGCTGCGGATATCGTACTTCTCGATCAGCTCCCCGCTGTACTTCAGAAATTCTTCTCCCCGAATCACAGAGCCTTTCGAAAAAGGGCTCTCGAAATAAGTTTTCAAGGCAAGATTGTCCGACAGGCTTAAGTCCATCACCAGCCCCACATTCTGCCGGTCCTCCGGTATGTAGGAAATGCCCTCCCGATTCCGCTCCCGAATCGAAGTTTCCGTAATATCCTTTCCGTTTAAGGTGATATGACCGCTATAAGGTTTCAGCAAGCCCGCGACCGCATCCGCAAGCTCCACCTGACCGTTGCCGGAAACACCCGCCACCGCAAAGATCTCGCCGCCTCGGATCGAGAAGCTGACATCCTTTACCACCTCGAATTTATCGGCATTCCGCACTGTCAGATGTTCCACTTTCAGGACTTCTCCGCCATACTCCGCTTCCGGCTTGTCCACGGAGAAATTCACCTCGCGTCCCACCATCAGGTTCGCCATGACCTTTGCATCCGTCTCTCTCACATTCAGCACATCGACCAGCTTTCCCCGACAGAGGATCGCACAGCGGTCCGCGATCTTTTTGATCTCCTCCAGCTTATGGGTGATCAGGATGATCGTCTTGCCATCCTTTCGCAGCCCCTCTATGATCTCTAAGAGAAATTCGATCTCCTGAGGCGTCAGCACCGCCGTCGGCTCGTCAAAGATCAGGATCTCCGCCTCCCGATACAGCATCTTCAAGATCTCTACCCGCTGCTGCATGGAGACATTGATATTCTCAATGACCTTTGTGGGATCCACTTCCAGTCCGAATTTTTCCGACAACGCCCGAATATCCTCATTCGCCTTTTTCATATCCACGGTCTTAAAGATTCCCAGCGCTTTCTTTATCGGCTCCATGCCCATCACGATATTTTCCGCTATGGTATAGTTGCTGACCAGCTTAAAATGCTGGTGCACCATGCCGATGTTCAACCGTGTTGCGTGGTTTGGCGACTCGATCTTTACCTTTTCGCCTCGAATGATGATCTCTCCCTCGTCCGGCTCGTACATCCCAAACAGCATACTCATCAGCGTGGATTTGCCCGCACCGTTCTCCCCCAGCAGGGCGTAGATCTCGCCTTTCTTTACCCGGATGGATACGTCGTCGTTCGCCACAATGCCCGGAAAACGCTTTGTGATATGATTCATCTCGATAATGTAGTCAGACATACACAGCCTCCCCATGTAAGAGAAGAGCCGCAAAGATTTTTCCCTTACGGCTCATTCTTCAACATATTTATCTGTGGAGAATACGAAGTATTCTCTGGATTGAACACGTCAGTGCTTAATCGCTTACCATGTAAAGGTCTCCGGCGTAACCCCGTTAAAGTTCGCCGCCGGCACGATCGTGCCGCCCTTGACCGCCTCGTAAGCCGCGTCGATCTTGGAAATGGAATCCGCGGATAACTGGCATCTGCCGTCCGCGTTGATGTAACCGGTGGAATCCGTATCTGCCTGCAACGTTACGTTACCGCCCTTGAAGCTGCCGTCCGCTACTGTATTCAGCGCACGCTCTACATTCAGGTGCATTACTTTGACCGCAGAAGTCAATACCACGTTCGCATCGCCGTTTGCGCCGTCGTCATACTGATCTACGTCGCAGCCGATAAAGTAAACGCCGGAAGCCTCTTTCACCGCCGTAAGAACGCCGTTGCCGGATGCGCCTGCCGCCACAAAGATGATATCCACGCCCTCTGCGATCAGCGCGTTGCCGATCACCTTACCGGTCGCCTCGTCCGCGAAAGAGCCGACGTAATTGCCGCCCACATCGGCGCCCGTCACATCCGTTCCCGCATAGGAGGGAAGTTCCACGATCTCTACGGATTTCCCCTCAGTCTCATTGATGTATTTCACGCCGCATTCAAAACCGTACTGATAGTTTACATTAGAAGGGTAAGCGATCCCGTTTACCACGGACACCTTATTCGACTTTGTCTCCAGAGCCGCCGCCATACCCGCAAAGAAGCCGGACTCCTGTTCCGCGAACAACATCGCATAGATATTGTCCACCTCCGCATCATTGCCGTCCGCATCCGAGGGGTACGAATCCACCAGAATGAACTTTACATCCGGATTTTCCTGCGCGATGGTCGTGATGCCCGCAAACTGGAAGCCGCAGCAAACGATCACATCATAATCCGCCACGATATCGGCAACTGCCTGTACTGCCGCCGCCACATCGCCCGTCGTCTCCTGCACGGGCGTCACCGTGCTGTCGGGATGACTCTCGATAAAGGAAAGGATCCCGTTATAATTATCCTGATTAAAGGAACCGTCGTCCACACCGGAAGGACTGGATACGATCGCGATCTTAAGTCCAGCCGCCGCATCGCTTCCGGCATCCTCCGCTGCCGCAGACGCTTCTTCATCTGCGCTCTCCGCCGCCGTATCGCTTGCAGGCGCTGTCGTGTCACCACCGCCGCAGGCTGCCAAAGAAACCGCCATAGCCGCAGAAAGCATCATTGCAATTACTCTCTTTTTCATAATCTCCTCCGTTCTGTAAAGACAATATTTCCAAACTACGCATCTATCTTACTCTCATGTCCCGAAAAATGCAACGAATTGTTTTATTCCGCAGCCCGCTCTTTGATAAAATTGATAAATTCCGGCTTCGGGATCGGTTTCGAGAAGAAATATCCCTGAATGAAATCACATTGCAGCTCCGCAAAAAAGTCCAGCATCTCCTGCGTTTCGATTCCCTCCACCACGATCTCCATATTCATGTCTTTGAGCATCGCCACCGTATTTTTGAGCACGACCCGCATCTTGGGATTTTCCTGTTCGTCCACAAAGGTCTTATCCAGCTTGATGATCTTAAGCGGAAGCTGGATCACGCGCTTGATATTGGAATAGCCCGTTCCGTAATCATCCAGCGACAGAGAAATACCCGCCCGATTCAGCTTTTGCAGATTTTCCGCCATGACCTCCTGCGTGTGGCTTGCCGCCGTCTCCGTGATCTCCAGATTGATATATTCTGCGGAAACGCGGTGTTTCGCCATGATACCGAGTATCTTATCCGCCAGATTGACCCGCATACACTGTGCCACCGAGAGATTGACCTCGATGTACTCCAACCCCAGCGAATGGAACTCGCCCTCGGAAATAAAGCGGCAGACCTCCTCCAGCACATAGTCTCCGATCCTGTGGATCGCGCCGCTGCGTTCCGCCGCCGTGACCAAAATCTCCGGCGAAATAAAACCGTACTTCGGATCAAAGAGGCGAAGCAGCGCCTCCGCCGACACGAATTTTCCCTTTTCCACCGAATAAATCGGCTGATAATAGACTTGAAAACGTTTAAACTCAAGCGCTTCCTCGATAATCTCGTCGATGTTGCCCTGAATCTCGACCAGCCCTTTATGGAAAGCATCTTCCACATGCATGACACGCGGTTCAAATTTCAGTTTCTCATGGAAGTCCATGCCGAACGTCATCAGCATCTTGAAATCCTTGATCTCCTCCGGACAGCGCGCCAGCACCACGAAAGGCTGCAATGTGACGTCCAGATCATTGTAATCGCGCTTCTCCATCAGGATATCCACCAGCATATCCGCTGTCTGCTTCGCCAGTTCCCTGTCTTTTTCTTCAAATACCATGCGAAAACGGCCCCTGTCCAGATAATAGAGATCCGCTTTCCCGCCTGTGATCATATTCGCCCTGTGGATCCGCTCAACCACGTCCGCCAGCACCTGCATGGCAAAATCATACCCCATCAGGGCATTGATCGCGGAGAAATTTCCGAGATTCAGCATGACTACATCCACATTCTTTTTATTGTAGTAATTCCGCTTCATGTCCGTCGCATAAGCGCTGTACTTCATAAGCTGCGTATCCGAATCCACGATCTTTTCCGGTCTCTGCGCACCGACGCTGATCAGGAGCATACTGATGGCTGCGCCGAACATCTCCACGAGCGTCGTCGGAGACTTCATCTGGATCAGCATCGTGACCAGCCCGATCGGTATGTACGACATGACCGCGCAGACCTTGGAAAATTCCACCACTTTCCGATACCAGATCATATAGGTGACTCCGAAAACGATATAGACCGCGATCGTCATATAGATCAGAGAAAACCACTCGCCACGCTGGTATCCCCCGTCCACCAGAAACATTTTCTTTGTAAACGGATTTGCCAAAAGAGACACAAAGACCGCCAGAAAAGGCACCCATAAGATAAGCTGTATCAGAAAATTTCTTCTGATCTTATGCCAGGTGTCCGTGAGGCTGATCAAAAACAGGACGTACACCGGCACCGTAAAATTATGTACGATCAGATATCCGGAATGCGCCAGATATAGAGCAAACCTGCTCGTACTGCCCGCATTGTCGAGCGACACCGCCCAGATATCAAACAGCGCGGCGATCCAGTTGACGGAAATAAACAGCAGAAACAACCGATTCGGCGTCCCGTTTGTCAGTTTCCTCACAACGCACGACAGCAGGAGGACTGTCAATATTAAAATGGCAGCTATGTCATAGCTAAGACTTTTTCCCATAATTTTCCTATTGTAAGCGGACCGCGCCCTGCTTCCCAGACCCGCCGGAAACTCTGTACCGCTCATTGTTCTTTATGTGATAATTTATAGTATACCAAATAAAGTCAAAAAAAGAAAGCCTATTTCTTGCCCCCCCCCCAGAAAAATATGTTACAATAAACGTAAACCCAATGAATAAGGAGACCTCACATTGTTCGGGACAAGACAAAAGAAAAAGAAAGACGACAACCCGCTCCACACAGAATACGGCATCCTCAGCAATTCCCTTTACATCCTCGGAAAGATAAAACGGTACCGCCCTGCGCTTTTATGCTTTATGGGGATCGGCATGGTCACAAATTCGCTTACGCAGTATCTGTGGAGCTTTATCGGAAAATTCGTCATCGACATCGCGCAGGCGCAGGCCGCCTCTCCGGAAAAGGATACCGGACCGCTGCTCCGATTGGTGATCGTCACGACCCTGATCGAACTATTCGTTTTGTTTTTGAATACCATTGCCAACAACAGATGCTGGTACAACATGATCAATGCGCGCATGCACATCATTTCGGAACGGGTGGCAAAGAGCCTTTCCATGAACTATCAGATGCTGGAACAGCCAAAGATCCTCGATATGCATACAAAGGCATGTGTCGCTACCAACAACAATACGAGCGGCGTGGAAGGTCTTATGCACTCCATCAGCGATTTCGGCGTCCAGCTTCTGCTCATGCTCGCCACGGTCGTGGCGGTCGCGGTACTGGATCCGCGCATCATCCTGATCTTGGCAGTCCTTTCCGTCCTGCAATATCTGTTTTTCCGCTATACCGTAAAAAAGGACAGAAAGAACGTGTGGGAGAAGCTGGCTCCTACTTGGCGCAAGATCGAATATATGACGCAGTTGACGCAGGATTTTTCCTACGCAAAGGATATCCGGCTTTTTGCTATGAAACGCTGGCTTGTCGGAAAACATCACGATATCCTGCTGGAAAAACAGGAGAAGATGCTCTACAGCAGGAATTTATGGATCTACAATTCCATCTTTGCCCACGGGATCTCCATGCTCACACAGGCCTGCGTGTACGGCGTCCTGATCTACAGCGTCATTGACAAAAATATGTCCATCGGTAACTTTACGCTCTATCTCGGGCTTTCCATGACTTTCTCCTCCGCCCTGGGAGAATTCTTAAATACGATGGGGACTTTTAAGGAGCGTTCCATGCAGGTGGACGATTTCCGCTCTTTCATGAACTTAGAGACCGATGACGAAACAGACTGCATCCCCGTGCCGAAAGCCGACCGCTATACCTTTGTATTTCAGGATGTTTCCTTCCGCTATGAGGGCGCCGAAGATTACGCCATAAAACATCTCACCCTCACACTCGAAGCCGGAAAAAAACTGGCGGTCGTCGGATTAAACGGCGCAGGCAAGACCACGTTTATCAAACTCCTGCTGCGGCTCTATGACGTCACGGAAGGCGCGATCCTCTTAAACGGTACAGATATCCGGAAGTTTCGGCGCGAGGAATATTACCGCCTGTTTTCTCCCGTCTTTCAGAATGTGGAACTGTTTGCCTTTCCCATCGCGGAAAACGTTTCCATGAAACGCCCCGATGACACGGATAAAGCGTTTGCCAAAGCCTGCCTTGTCAAAGCAGGGATGCAGGAAAAACTGGACAGCCTTTCAGAAGGCATAGACACGCAGTTATTAAAAGTCCTCCACGATGACGGCGTCGATCTCTCCGGCGGGGAGAAGCAGAAGCTGGCGTTGGCGCGGGCGCTTTATAAGAACGCTCCCGTCCTTGTCCTCGACGAGCCTACCGCCGCGCTGGACGCGCTGGCGGAATATGAGCTGTATCGGAACTTTAACGAGATAATTGGGGATCGATCCGCCGTTTATATCTCCCACCGCCTCTCCTCCACACGCTTCTGCGACAGTATCGCCATGTTTCAGGCAGGCGAAATGGTAGAATACGGCACGCACGACGAACTGTTACAGGCAGGCGGCGCTTACGCCGAAATGTTTGAGATCCAAGCGCAGTATTATAAAGACGAGGAGGTGCGTTCCGTTGGCTGAAACGAAAGAAAAAACAGGCAATGTCGTCGGAAAGACTTTGGCTTACTTTATGCCCATTGCATGGAAACACTATAAGGGCTTTTTCTTCTGCGGCGCGTTTAATACGATCCTGCGCGCCGTGCAGCCCTTTGTATCCATTCTGATGACGCCCCTGATTCTGGACGAACTGCTGGGCGGCAGGGATCTTCGGAAACTTTTCGCTTACGCTGCCGCGATCGCCGTGGGCGGCACCTTTCTTTCCCTGCTGATCTCCATAACCGACGTCGTGATGGAAAAGTACAGCGAAAAAATGGAAAATTATTTTACCGAAGAAATGAGTCTGCGCGTGATGGAACTGGACTTTCAGCTTACCGAAGACAAAGAGGCGCTGGATCAGATCGAGAAAGCAAGGACCGGCATGGACTGGTATTCCGGCGGTGTGCACGGCATCTCCCTGCAAGTATTTCAGTTTATCTCCAACGTCATAAAAATCATAGGCGTGGTTGCCCTGATCCTCCTCCATGCCCCTGTCTTGTTTGCCGTAACCGCTTTCCTGCTCGTCATCAACACGGTGCTCAACCACAAGGGAAACCTGATCGAGATTGAAGCCTTTAACAGGCTCTCCAAATCCAACCGCGCTTTCAGCTATCTCGCCTTTCACCTTGTCGATTTCCGCTACGGCAAGGACATCCGCCTTTACGACGCCAAAGATATGATGGTGGAGAAATGGAATGCCTATACCAATGATGCTCTTGGAAACTGGAAGTGGGAGGCAGACCAACATCTTCCCCTGAATTCCATGAATACAGTCTGCGATGCTGTAAGGGATTTCTGCACCTACCTGTATCTAGGCACACTGGTCATCACCGGGAAGATTACGATCGGCATTTTTTCCCAGATGTTGAGCGCAGGCTCCACGTTCCACTCCTCCATGCAGGGATTGATCCTGAATGTGCAGGAACTGGTAAAGCGGACAAACTATGCTTATGAATATGTAAAATTCATGAACTACCCGCCCGCCATAGCAAAGGGCGAACATCCCGTGGAAGAGAAGCCGCATACCATAGAATTTAGAAATGTTTCCTTTACCTATCCGCATACGGACGTAAAGGTGCTGGACGGCGTGAACCTCACGCTCCATCCCGGAGAGCATCTGTCCGTCGTGGGATTAAACGGCGCAGGCAAGACCACTTTCATCAAACTCCTGTGCCGCCTCTACGATCCGACAGAGGGCGAGATCTTATTGGACGGCGTCAACATCAAGGACTATGCCTACGACGAATACATGGCGCTGTTCTCTCCGGTATTCCAGGATTTTAAGCTGCTCGCCTTTTCGATCAGAGACAACATTCTTCTGGACCATGCCTGCGATGAAGCGGAACTGGATACGCTCATAGAACAGACCGGGCTGAAAGAAAAAACGGATTCGCTGGAAAAGGGAACGGATACCATGCTGTTCAAATTCTTTGACGAAGACGGCATAGAACCCTCCGGCGGCGAACAGCAGAAAATCGCTATCGCCAGAGCGCTTTTTAAAAAATCCCCGATCGTCATTCTGGACGAGCCTACAGCCGCTTTGGATCCCGTGGCGGAATATGACATCTATCGGCAGTTTGACAGCCTGGTAGGCAAAAAAACAGCAGTCTACATTTCTCACCGCCTTTCCAGCTGCAAATTCTGCGACCGGATCGCCGTCTTCTCCGAAGGGCGGATCAGGGAATACGGTACGCACGATGAGCTGGTGGGCGTAAGCGGCGGTATTTATGCGGAAATGTTTGCTGCGCAGGCGCAGTATTATAACTGATGGCAAAGCACCGTAGATCCTGTAACATATAAGGGGCTTCCCGAAACTTCGGAAAGCCCCATAAACTCTAGCTTTTTACTGATTATTCAATAATAGACGCAACCCTGCCTGAACCTACCGTACGTCCACCCTCACGGATTAGGTTGGGAGAATCTTGTGTGACAAATGGCGTATTTTCGGGCTTTTATGTCGTTAGATTTTCTTAAAATATTGATTTTCTCTGTGCTTTCAAAATTTTTGTAGCCGTTTTGTAGCCATGAACCTTTATCAATATATTTTCATATTAAATAGAAAAAATTATTGATATTCTTCGAAATATAGCATATAATATATTCAGAAAGAAGCATAGGTATTTTAGCTCATCTGCCATGAGTAGAAGGAGCATTCGATAACGCACTATGGACTAGTCCATGGTGCGTTGTTTGCTTATGTAAGCATTGTACTCACTAATTAGGTCATTTCTCCTATTTGGATAATCCACTGGATATGCTGTCGTTAATAGAAAATAATCCTTTCTTTTTCCTAGCACCACCAAATAATCTAAATCTGGACAAAAAAGTAAAATATTTCTTTTTCCATGTCTTTCATTTTCCCAAATCATTATTTTATCGCATAGATGCGGGCATCCTTCTATAAGCTCTTTTGCCCACTCTATACGCTCACAACGCCTAATATTTGGTTTTCGATCCTCTTCATTTTTTGTATGTTGATAGTCTTCGCATATCATATGATAAAATCCTGTTTTTTCCCCATAATCAGGCGGATAATGTTTCATACAAACATTTTTTCCTGCATATACTAAGGAATTATGCTCATATAAACAAAGAAAGATTTCATATAATTTTTCTTCATACTGAGCATACTCTCCAAAATCATTGCAAACTCTAAGCGAATTCTCTTTCTGTAACTTACAATCATTTTCATCCATAATTATTTTCTTGGCTCCCATATAAAAATATTAAATTTTGTTTCATGTTTTAAAGTTGTAACAGTTAACGGTTTTTTTATCAGTTTTTCTAAATGCTGACACATTTGAATTTTTGCTGTAGACAATGTTTGTTCTGCTTCCACTGACGAATTTAAAAAGCGATTCTTATAACCAACACATCCAACCAACAAATCACATAGCTGAAGTAATTCTATCTCATCTGATTTTACAATTTGCAAATTTTGCAGGCAAGTCTGTTGAAAACTAAATAGAAAATTATTTAAAATTTCCTTAAGTTTTTTTGCCTTTTTACCCCCATTTGTATCTTTTATATCAATATAAACTGAATACTCTTTCATTGGATCTAAAACTTCTCTTAGAAGTAAATAATACATCTTATAATACCAATCATCATATGTTTGATTAAAGGCATCATTATCCAACTGCTTTTTACCTCTAGCAATAATACACCTAAAATCAATTTCCTCTTTAACAAAAAAATCTAATAATCCTAAATAAAAATCTACTTTTCCTGGGGATATTTTAGTCCATTTAACTTCAAAATTAGAATTAAAGCCATAATCCTTTTTCATTTTTCTTATTTCTCGTGATATTCGCTTTACATTCTTTTTATCGCATGCAATACTACCAAGAAGCATGATTTCTGAATCATCATACTGCAAGTGACAACTTTCATCACAATATATATTTATCATTTTTCTACCTCGCTTTCATTACTATACTTTATGACTTATAATGTTTCCAACAGATAATATATTACATATTTTATATGTACTGTTTTCTCAACAATTAATTACTTGATGATATACACTTTTTACATAAATGCGGACATTCAATCATCCAATATTTTTCTTTATCCCTGATAACACCAACATAGGGGATACCTTTTCTTTCACTTTTGTCTCCTCTTTTTCAAACGTCTTCATTCAATTTCTATTATTTAGCCCTTTTTCTCATAGATATAAATTAGACTCATAAATATTTATATTGCTTAAATTCTGTTTCAAAAGCCAGTCTTCTATATCTATTTTTACTCGCGAAAATCCCTCTTTTATTCCTGAACCCACTATAATATGACTAATACTTTCCGAAGTAAATGGTACATCAATATAAGGAATCGTTCTATTTTCCTTAACAAAATCTCCATTATCAAATTTTTCTGGTAATTGATTGCTCCTAATAATCTCTTCAGGAACTATCAATACTGCTCTATACTCATCTTCCGGTGAGTAAATTTCATCCTTCATAAAAATTCGCATATGATTCATTGCACTAACCAAAATAGTTTGTATCATATCCTTTCTACACCCCTCATCTGGAATCAAAGAAAAAATCTCACAAACATCTTTCAGAAGTGCATTTATGCATTGCTTTTTATCATCTTCTTGATACCATACCTTTCCAAATATTATCTTTACTTGTTCTCCTGCCTTCATACATCGTTCCAACTCTTTAAAACCAATAGATACTCCGCCACCTTTCGCATATTCATTCCACATATTAGGTAAATCGCCATGTAGCCCTAAAGAGCATGTATATACTTTGCAAATTGGCTTTATTCCATCTATATCTCTTTTATTATTTATAGGCGAATAAAACGGATATCGTTGAGAATAATCTTCCAATTTTGTAAATATTTCGCCGTCATTTAAAATATTATATAATTTCTCATCCATAAAATTTTCTTGTTCTTCTATCACCAGTTTTAATAGATGAATTGCATTCACAAATTCTGTTGTATCTTTTAAACTCTGAACATCTGTAAATCGTAACTGCATATTCTGTGTAATGCTCTTCAGTGTATTTATGGAACAATAGTGAAAAAGTTCATTTCCCCAATTTCCTGCTCCATCTATCGCATAGTAATCAAGTGCTGATTTATATTTATTTTTAAGGGGTGCTAATGTATAATCTTTTGATGTGAGAGCTATATATTTTGCATATACAACACTTCCACCCATCTTTTCTATATCCATAGATTCCTCCAAACTAACTCTCTAAAATACCTACATATCTATAACCATTCCACCTTAATATCTCTGTGCATCACAACAAGGAAATATATTCATCCAACACCCTAAGACATCCAAGAACAAAATATTTTCTGAACTGCTCATAATTCATAGTTGTTTCAAAATAATATGTATATTTCTTATTTTTTTCCCTTTCAACACACGTCAGTATTTTTTCATCAGTTTCAATATGGGTACACCAAATTGTATCATCATTACTTCTAGAAAAATATTGGAGCGACCAATAGTCTCCTTCATGCGTAACCATACCTCTTGTTTTAAAGAAAAGTAATGCAAAATCTGCGATTGTCAGTGAATATCCTTCCTTATTATCAATGTACTGTCCTGATTGAAAGTCAGCATGTGCATGGTAATCTACCTCTGTAAATTTAAAATTTTCTAATATATAATTTTGTCCTTCTTCTGGCAAATACTCTTTAAAGAAATTACCTATTGATTTTTCACTCATTGTTGCTGCGCCCTCATTATATAACCTATAAACAGCTTCATTACATGTTCTCAAAAAGAAAATTCTAAGAGGATCTCTTTTGGGACGTATTGTATCAATATCATCTGCCAATGATACTAATTGCTGAATATGATTCATAATCCGCCTCGGAGTTTTATCTGTTTCATCATGCTCAAAAACTCTTTTAAAGAATTCATTTAATTCATTATCGTTTCCAATAATGTCTCTATAAAAATTTTCCATTATCTCTTGATACTGAATATCAAATTCTGATTCACCAAATACATCTTTCAACATATTACCTTTACACCTTTCAATTTAATATTCTTTATTACTATGCCACGCTAACCGGAACATAGTTCCTGATACATTTTCATGAGTTCTGCCACGCATCTTTCCTCCGTAGTATCCTTTATTGAAAAACCGTATGCCTGCATAACTGCTTTATCATTTTGTAAATGAGCTTTTCGCAATTCTTGCGGCATAAGCATTTCATCATATAGATCCGCAAGGCTACAATCGGGATAGAGTGCGCGGGCATCCAAAATGGCTTGGGCAGTCTGCTCGATTTTGGTCTTCTGCTCGTCTGTGGGCGTGGACCAAGGAAAGTTGTTATAAACAACATCCTTAGAATAGCGATAGTCATTTTTGATACGCCCACAAACGGCTCTCGTCCAAGCCATATGCACATTTGACATCAGAATACCAAAGTGATAAATTTCTGCACCTGGAATAATTTGCACCGCATCATTGACCACGATTTGAGGGGAAACAAATCCAAAGGGAATGTATCGGCGTGTTTCGGACGAATGGCGTGGAATGATAATATACTCACTATCAGAGTGCCGAATCTCCTGAAACAGAGTTGGTGTATCTGCACTTTTCTGCGTTGCACCCTTTGTACTGCTCAATCGAAACTGTTTGACCTTTTCTACACGATTCATGATAAAGGCAGACTTTCTCAATTCAGCAGGAGAAGCACCGACAAGCCATAAACAGTAGCGGGCTTTATTATTGATATACTCAGTTGCGCCATATATCTGTCTAATAAATTTTGCCACATCAGGCTCTTTTAACAAAATTTCATCACACTCCTCACTAGTAAGGAACAAAAAGCCACCATCAGTAGGCTTATTTCCGTACACCATTTGAGGAATATCACAAAGGGCAGTAGAGCGACTGTCAATAAAAACATCGGGGCATCAAGCAGATATGCGTTAATATTTTCTGCTGTATGGAATTTGTCAGCTGTGTAAATCCGTTTTTCTTTCAAGTTGTAGGCAGAACTAAATCCGATGATTACACAATGGACATGAGCTTTCAAACTGGCTTCACTATCCCAACGGAAAGTCCGGTAAGCAAAGTCAATATGAATATTGAAGCGGTCATACAAAGGTTTCCATGCGCCAGCTACTTGCTCCCCTTGAGTGATGGAGTTGGTGGACACAAATGCGGTACGAACACTTGTCCCCTGCATAAACTGCGCGGCCTTGAAATACCACCCGGCCACATAGTCGATTTTGCCCGCCGTTTTATATGGTTTACCATTCTCATCCACATAGATGGAAAGAATGTCCTCTTTTTGGACTTTGCTCTGCAAGGAATACCCCACAAACGGGGGATTACCCATAATAAAATTCAATTCATGTTTTGGTGCAACCCTTTCCCACTCAAGCGCCAAAGCATTACCTTCAATGATATTAACATATGACTTTAGCGGAAGGAAATTTAAGTTCACATGTACTATATCCTCTGTTTCCTTCATCATCTGACTCTCTGCTATCCAAAGGGCAGTTTTTGCCACTGTAACAGCAAAATCATTTATTTCAATCCCATAAAACTGACTAATAGATACTTGAATCGGATCAATTGCTTCTCCTAATACAATCTGCCCATTTTGTAATTCATCTAAAATCTCATTTTCCAGTCTTCTCAAAGAAATATATGTTTCTGTAAGAAAATTACCGGAACCGCACGCCGGATCAAGAAACTTTAACTGTGCAAGCTTTCTTTGAAATGCACTTAACTTTGATTTTTTTGTACGCTCTACTGCAATCTGCTTTATTTCATTTAGTTCTGCTCTCAGTTCATACATAAACAGTGGATCAATTACTTTATGAATATTCTCAATAGAAGTATAGTGCATACCACCACTTCTTCTTGTTTCCGGATTTAATGTACTTTCAAAAACTGCACCAAAAATAGTGGGACTAATATCAGACCAATTAAAATTTTCGCTTGCCTTTGAAAGCAACAATTCCTTGATTTCTTCGGTAAAAGGCGGTATTTCAATATTTTCGTCAGCAAATAATCCACCATTCACATACGGAAATGCGGCAAGTTTAGGATTATCTTCAGCTAAATATTTGTCCCTATTTTCTATTTTGGTATCAAGTATCTTAAACAACTCCACTAGTGCCTTCCGAAAGCCATTTACAGGTATATCTTTGAGATAGTCATGGAACATCATATGTGAACCAAAAACCCCTGCATCCTCAGCGTATAAACAAAATACAAGCCTTACACAAAGTGCATTTAAACTTTTAAATGATGCTTCATCCGGCTCTTTATATTGCTCTATCAGCTTGTCATACAATATTCCAACAATTTTACCCGCCTCTACGGATATCTCCATTTCATGAGATAACTCTTTGACCTCTTTTTTGAACATAAAATCAAACAGCGGTAGTTTATTTCTTACTTCCTCCAACATAATAACAATTGGCGCTTCATTAGGCTTATTCATATCATGTATTTCGAAAGTTCTAAAATTGCAGGCAACTATCCATAATGGTGTTTCGTTGGGAATCATCCATTGTGCATAATTTCGTCCCTGCTCAAAAGGTGTACGCATAGAACCATCAGACTGTTGCGTTTTCTTGTTCAAATTTTTATCAATACTCTTTTGTTCAATCAGCACTCTGGTTTCTGGTATGTAAACATCAATAAATTTAGTTTGACCATCTATGATTACTCTCTTTTCAAAGACTAACTTTTGCGTCACATTCTCAATTCCTAGTACATTGCCACAAAATTCAATCTAGAATCGTTGGCAATCACTTTTTTCATCGCCAATGCCATGCCAATCATTATAAAATTTTGTAGCTGCTGCTCTCTGTTCCGCTTCAGCCATAATACTACCTCCAAATATACTTAACGCAAACTCCATGCTCTTTGGTCATTATATACTTACATATTTTCTATAATATGATAACACAAATTATCCTAAAAGACAGTATAATTTGTATTTAAAACAATTTTCTCGTGTATTGTTAAATTAAAAGAAGAGCAGATTTCTCTGCTCTTACCACTATAAGTCACTCCTCTCTTTATGATCTTCCGCTAAACGCAGAAAATCCCCGCGCCGATAACGGC
>JAMPCE010000001.1:194020-206567 GCA_023666335.1 bacterium | reverse complement strand
TGGACAAAGGTAAAGCTTTACTTTATGCTGGGACTTCCCACGGAGACGGAGGAGGACATTCTCGGGATCGGCGACCTTTCCAACAAGATCGCGGCGGCTTTTTTTGAGACAGTCCCCAAGGACAAGCGGGTAAACGGCAAAGTGCAGATCACAACGAGTACTTCTTTCTTTATCCCCAAGCCTTTCACGCCGTTTCAGTGGGCGCCCATGTGCACCAAAGAGCAGTTTCTGGACAAAGCCCGCCTGACAAAGCAGGGCATCTTGAACCAGCTGAACCAAAGGAGCATCAAATATAACTGGCACGAGGCGGATGTGAGCGTCCTGGAAGGCGTATTTGCCAGAGGAGACCGCAGGGTGGGACAGGCGATCCGAAAAGCCTATGAGAAAGGGTGTCTCTTCGATTCGTGGAGCGAATTTTTCCACAACGATCTGTGGATGGAAAGTTTTGCGGAATGCGGATTGGATATTGATTTTTACACCACGAGAGAACGGGCGGACGACGAGATCTTCCCGTGGGATTTCATCGACTGTGGCGTGACAAAGGGCTTTCTTCTTCGGGAGTGGAAGAAGGCGCAGGAGGAGACCGTAAGCCCCAACTGCCGGATACAGTGCCAGGGCTGCGGCGCGAACCGCTTCGGCTGCGGCGTCTGCTTTGAAAAGGCATAAATTTTCTTTTTCCTTCTCTTGCATAAACTTGATAAAAAAAATATAATATAGTAAGAAACTACAACTTTCTTATTTTCCAACATTTTAGCGGAGGGATATTATGTTAGCGGAATTACGTCAAAAATCACAAATTACGATACCAAAAGAAATCATTGTGAAATTAGGACTCGTAGAGGGCGATAAATTAGATATATTTGAGCGCGACGGCGCGATATATATGCTTCCGGTGGTTGTTTATCCCAAAAAGTATCTGGAGGAACTTCGCAGCGAAATCGATGAAGCAAAAATGAAAATTGCTTCCGGCGAACAGCCTGTCTTTGATAATGTAGAAGCGTTATTTGCTAAACTGGAGGATGCTTGATGGCATATCGCATTACTTATACCAAACGGTTTGAGAAACATTTTAAAAATTTGACCGCGCAGGAAAAAAAGCAACTCCAAGGCAAACTTCAACTTCTTGCAGTAAATCCCATGCATCCGTCTCTTCGTACCAAACGCATTCAGGGTACAAACGATTTGTTTGAGTGCAGCGTCAATATGGATATTCGCATCATATGGTATTATGAAAGTAATAAGATGATTATTCTCATTGATGTTGGGCACCATGATATTTTGAATCACTTCTAAAAGTTTGTACAGTGCTAGGGTTGCGGCGCGAACCGCTTCGGGTGCGGCGTCTGCTACGAAAACAGGGCGTAGGGCAGCACTATCGTGCAAACGCTTCAAAATGGAGATCATCATGAAAGTCAGAATCAAATTCGCCAAATACGGCGTCATGAAATTTATCGGTCATCTGGACATGATGCGCTTTTTTCAGAAAGCCGTAAGAAGAGCCGGGATTGACGTAAAATACTCGGAAGGCTACAGCCCCCACCAGATCATGTCTTTTGCCGCGCCCTTGGGCGTCGGGATCGAAAGCTGCGGGGAATATCTGGACATGGAAGTGCTCTCGATGGACTCCTGCGACGACATGAAACAGGCATTGAACGCCGTGATGGCGGATGGCGTGGAGATCCTTTCCGTAAGCATCCTGCCGGATTCCGCAAAAAACGCTATGGCAAGCGTGGCGGCAGCCGCTTATCAGATCCATAAAAAAGAAGAACCGTATGCGTTTTGTTCTGAGGGGTTGACCGATGCGGTCAATAATTTCCTCGCACAGGAAACGATCCTGCATACAAAAGAGACAAAAAAGAATGTCATCGAGACAAATATCCGGTCCGGCATTTTCGATCTGCACGCCGGTAAGACACAAGTGACGCGGACCGGGACATCCGCCGCGGCTGCCATGTTTCTTGCAGACGAACCGCTTATCACTGTCCCCTGCCTTGCGATGACCGTGGACGCCAGCAGCGCGGGCAACATCAAACCGACGGTCGTTTTCGAGAAATTCTGCGCCTTTGCGGGCTTAGAGATACCGCTCTCCGCAATCCAGGTAACCCGTCTGGAAACCTATGCGGATATGTCGAAAGAGGGTGAATTGCGGCATCTTGTCCCGCTTAATGCAGTATCCTGAAATATGTGCCGCCTTATCTAAAAAATTTCAGGCATCATGAAAATTTTCACTTGACATTCCCCTTTGTGGAAGCCTTATTCTGACGGTGTCAGGGGAAAGAAAGCGCTTCGAAAAGGAGGATTGTTTGAAAAAACACGCTCCGGAAAGGAGGCTCGCATGAAGATCAACGAAGTGGAACAATCGGTAGGCATCACCAAGAAAAATATCCGTTTTTATGAACAGCAGGGGCTGTTACATCCCGCGCGGAACAGTGAGAACGGCTATCGGGAATACGGCGAAGCGGATGTTCTTTGTCTAAAGAAGATCAAACTGCTGCGCAAACTGTCTCTCCCCATCGAGGAGATCAGAAAGATCCAGAGCGGGAATCTGCTCCTTGCGGACGCCTTAAGACGCCAGCTCATCGTACTGGACCGCGAACAGAAAAATCTCACGGAGACTTCCGGGTTATGCCGCCTGATTCTGGAGGAGAATGCGCTCTACCAGACCCTTTCCCCTGACGAATATCTGGAAAGGATGATGGAAATGGAAGAGAAAGGAACCAAATTCAAAAATGTATCTGACGACACCATCCGGCAGAAACGAGGCTCCATTTTGGCAGCCATCGTTTTTATTCTGCTGATGCTTGCGCTGATCGGCTTTTTCATCTGGGGTTATACACAGGATCCGCCACCGAACCTGGTGTTCGGCATTTTTCTGGCGGTGCCCGGCATAGCCATTTTATGTGTGATCGTCGCGCTGATCCAGCGCATCAAAGAATTGGAAGGAGGAGAAGAAGATGCTGCTCGTAAATACTGATTATATTACCGGAAAGGAACTGGAAATGCTGGGGATCGTCAAGGGAAGCATTGTCCAGACCAAAAATTTCGGCAAGGACTTTATGGCGGGAATCAAAACGTTGGTCGGCGGCGAGGTGAAAGAGTACACCGATATGCTCAACCAGGCGAGGCAGATCGCCGTAAAGCGCATGGTGGATGAGGCGGAGAAACTGGGTGCCGACGCCATCGTCAACGTCCGCTACGCATCGTCTTCCGTCATGCAGGGCGCCGCTGAGGCGATCGCCTATGGAACTGCCGTAAAATATGTGATACACTAGAGGTATGAATAACGGAAAACTCCTCATCACAACCGTAAAAGATCATACGCTCGGTCTGCTCCACAAGGACAACCGCATTCTTTCCGCACGGGTGTTTCGCACGGAAGAACATGCGGTGGGAAGTATTTATGTGGGCAGAGTGACAAATATCTCCGAAAATATCGGCGCCGCCTTCGTAGACATCGGAGGCGGCTGTCTCACGTTCCTGCCGCTTGCCGAGGCAAAAGCGGCGCAGATCACCAACCGATCAACAGGAGGCAGGCTGAAAGCCGGGGACGAGCTTCCCGTTCAGATCGTAAAAGAGGCGATAAAGACCAAACTGGCGGGGGTGAGCGCAAACCTTACCCTCAGTGGAAGGTATGCGGTCGTGGGAGAATATGCGCCAAACCATGCTGCCGGAAAAAAAGCGCAGTCCGGCGAGAACAGTGAAAATGCGGCAGGCATGATACATACTTCCGCAAAACTCGACAAAGAAATCAAAGAGCGCTTCCGCAATCTGGAACCTCTGCAAAAAATCGCTGCCGACTATAGCGTGATCGTCCGCACAAACGCGGCTGACCTTGTGGACGATTCGCCGCTTCTTGCCGAGGCATCAAAACTTTCGGAAACGCTTTCCCGCATCAGACAGATTGCAGACAGCCGCACCTGCTACAGCTGCCTGTACCGCGTGCCGCCCGACTGGGCTGCTTTTGTGGAAAATGCTTACCGCTCGGAGTATGACGAAGTGGTCACGGACCTTCCGCACGTCTATGAAGACTTGCAGGGCGTATGTGGCAGGGCGTCTATTCCGATTCGGTTCTACGAAGATACACTTTTGCCGCTCTATAAACTCTACGCACTGGAAGAGCGCCTGCGGGAGATCACCGACAGGAAAGTCTGGCTGAAATCCGGCGGCTATCTGGTCATCGAGCCGACGGAAGCGTTTGTGTCCATCGACGTCAATACGGGAAAATACGAAGCGGGCAAAGACCCTGAGGAGACTTACTTTCGCATCAACACGGAAGCGGCGGAGGCGATCGCCTGGCAGCTTCGGGCAAGAAACCTCTCCGGCATCATCCTGATAGATTTTATCAACCTGAAAAATAAGGAGCGGGAGCGCGCCCTTTTGAAGCAGATGCAGGAACTGGTAAAGCGCGACCCCGTCCACACGAGAGCAGTCGATATGACGGCATTAGGGCTGATGGAGATCACCCGCAAAAAAATAGACCCAAGCCTTGCACAACAGCTTGCAAGATAGCGCAAAAAACGGCATAATCATAATAGATCAAAAAGAACGAATCACAGAGGAAAGCCTATGAAACTGCTGCACATGAAAAAGGTCAAGGACGGCAAATATCTGAAAAACTATGAGCTGACCTATCTGAATAAGGCTGGTCGGGAAAAGAAGTACGAGATCGTCAGCCGCGGCGAGATCCCCTCGCCGGACGCGCTCGGAACGCGGGTGAGTGGCGTTTCCATCGTCGCCTACCACGAGGACAAACTGCTGCTTTTGCGGGAATTCCGCATGGGCGTCAACCGCTTTGTCTACAATCTCTGCGCCGGGATGTTAAACGACGGCGAGTCCCTTGAGGAGTGCATCCAGCGGGAACTTTACGAGGAGACCGGGCTTGCCGTCAAAAAGATCCGCTGCATCCTGCCGCCGTCTTATGCCGCGGTAGGCTTTTCTGACGTAAAGACGCAGATCGCCTTTGTGGAGGCGGAGGGGGATTTTGAGGACCACACCTCCGAAAACGAGGAGATCACGGCGGATTTCTATACGCAGGAAGAAGTGCGGGAGCTTTTAGAGACGGAAGAGTTCAGTTCCCGCGCACAGGTCGCCGCCTACTTTTTCAGTAAAGGCTTTATCACCACTTGAAAGGAATACCAGCTATCACAATGAAAAACCTGAAATGCAATCTGCTTTCCCTCCTTTGTATGCCCCTGCTGATCCTTTTGGACCAGTATACGAAACGGCTTGCCGTCCTGCACCTGAAAGGACAGCCGCCTTTCGTTCTTTTGGATCGGGTGCTTGAGTTCTCTTATCTGGAAAATACGGGCGCGGCTTTCAGCTCTTTTTCCGGAAAACAGACGTTTCTGATTGTATTGACCATTCTGGTCATTTTAATCCTCGCATGGCGTTACGTTACGCTTCCGGCAGGCAAACGGCTTGTATGGCTGCGGATCTGCCTGCTCTTTATCTTAAGCGGCGCCGTCGGCAACCTGATCGACCGCCTGACGAGACGCTATGTCGTGGATTTTATCTACTTTGTCCCGATCGATTTCCCGAAATTCAACGTGGCGGATATCTATATCACCGTAGGCGTCGCCGTCCTTGCCGTGCTCCTGCTTTTTTATTACACGGAAGAGGAGTGCGAAAGCCTGCTTTCAATTGACTTTTTCCGCAAAAAACGATAACATGGTTTCAGGGGGTATGAAACAAAAGACGGAAAGGACGGGAACGGTTATGAACAGGAAAAAAACAGCGGTCGAAGTCTATATCTCCACGGTGTTCAAATGGGGCCTCATCATTTTGGTGGGCGCCTGTATGTGCGCCACAGCCACATTCAACATCGAGAAACTGTTGGGCTTATATCCCAATGTACCGTGGCTTGCCACCATTCTGCTGGGCGTCATGGATCTGTGCTATGTCGCTGTCGCGCTGTGGCTTGTCAAAACTTCTTTTGATGAGGAGGGGTATCTGCGCGAGGAACGTCTCAGACTAGGAAAAATCTTCTCGCTCTTTGTGGTCGTGGTACAGTGGAATTATCTGTTATATATGATTCCGACCAGAACGTTCTGGGGATTTTTGTTCTTTTTCCTGATCCTGATCGCCTTCTTTCTGGACATTAAGCTGTTACTGTCAAGCGGTCTGTTCTGTATCGTGTCTCTGTTTGTCGGCTGGGTCATCCGCGGGACGACGCTGATGCCCGTCAAGGATGAATTGTTCGTTACCGATATGATTCTCTGCGTGATGGCGCTTTTATTATCCTTAACGGGTCTGCTCATTTTTGTTTTCTTTGTCGCGCATTTTCTGGTCAATGCCAAGAAGGACGAGCTGGAACAGAACAACGAGCATGTGGAAAATGTTCTGGCTTCCGTGCGGGAATTGTCCGAACAGCTTTCCGTCGCTGGCACGGCGCTTTCGCAGATTTCCGACAATGAGAGTGCATCCGCGGAGGAACTGGCGTCCACGAGTGAGCAGCTTGTGTCAAACAGCAACCGTCTTGGCACCAAAACCGACGAGAGCATGGCGAATCTCGGCGAACTGCGCGAATGGGAAAAGATCGTCACCTCCAATATGGATAAGGTGGAGACGGCATCCAAAGAGCTTTTGGATAAATCCGAAGAAAACGAAAAACTCCTCAACAATCTGCATGCGATCAACAGCGAAGTCGCCGAGTCCATTCGGGCGACGACCGATACCGCGCTGCGGCTCTCGGACGCCGTCAAGGAGATCGGCGTTACTTTAAATCTGATCAGCGATATCTCCAGTTCCACGAACCTGCTGGCATTAAACGCCTCCATCGAGGCGGCGAGAGCGGGCGAGGCTGGAAAAGGCTTTGCGGTCGTTGCCACGGAAGTCGGCAATCTGGCAAACAGCACGCAGGAATCTCTGAAAGTGGTGCAGTCCGTGATCGAACGGGTGCAGCAGAACGTGCGGGAGATCACATTGCAGGTAGATGAAAATACGGCGAAACTCGGCACGCAGAACGAATACTACGAAAATGTATTTTCCGGCATGCGCGATATGACTTCGCTTTTGAACACTTCGGTGGAGGCGATCCGCGCTATGGGCGAGGCGCAGACCAAACAATCCGGCGTGATCCGGCAGACGATCTCCATCAATCAGGATATCGCGGAAAATATCCGCAACGAGAACGAGCAGTTTGCGTCGATCAACGCTATGGCGGAGAGTAGCGCAAACGACACCGCCGAAGTCGCGGCGCAGGCGGGCGCGATCAACAGCATGGTCGATAAGATGACGCAGTTGTTGAACATCGATTAAACCGGCGTACATAGCGCGATTTTTGGTGTTGACAAACATGGAAAAGTCCGTTATAATGTTCGAGTATGCCGCATAGCGAGGTCAAAGTATGCCCTTTTGGCGTCACCGAAGCTAGCGAGTAAATGGGCGAAAGTCCATGAATAGGAGGTGCGCAGAGATGTACGCAATCATTGCAACAGGCGGAAAACAGTACAAGGTATCCGAGGGCGACGAGATCCGTGTGGAAAAACTCGACGTCGAAGTCGGTTCTACCGTTACATTCGATCAGGTGATCGCCGTCAGCGATAAGGAACTCAAGGTTGCGGGCGATGTTGCAGGCGCGACCGTGACAGGAACCGTTACGGATCAGGGCAAGGGCCGCAAGGTCATCGTCTACAAGTATAAGAGAAAGACCGGCTATCACAAGAAAAACGGCCACAGACAGCCTTATACGCAGATCAAGATCGACAAGATCAAAGCGTAATGACGAAGGTTACGATCCATAAAAACAAGGCGGGAGACTATCTGGGATTTGTCTGCGAGGGCCACGCCGATTATGCAAAGCGCGGAGAAGACATTGTCTGCGCCGCCATATCGGTTCTGGTGATCAATACGATCAATTCCCTGGAGGAGCTCACAAAAGAGCCGATGCAGGTGGAGACGGACAAAGCGGCAGGGAAGATCTGCTGTACGTTTAAGAACCATCCCCTGCGGGAGACTTCCCTTGTATTGATGGAATCCCTGATGCTGGGACTGCAGAATATCCAAACGCAGTACGGCAGCAAACATTGTAAATTGACAGTTGAGGAGGTGTAATACCATGTTAAATATGAACCTTCAATTTTTCGCACATAAGAAAGGTGTCGGTTCCACCAAGAACGGTCGTGATTCCGAAGCCAAGAGATTAGGTGCAAAGAGAGCTGACGGACAGTTCGTGAAAGCAGGAAACATCCTGTACAGACAGCGCGGCACGAAGATCCATCCCGGCGTCAATGTCGGCAGAGGCGGAGACGATACGCTGTTTGCACTGGTGGACGGTGTGCTTCGTTTCGAGAGAAAAGGCAGAGACAAAAAGCAGGCTTCCGTTTATCCTGTAGAAAAGTAAGAAACGTAAGGTCAAGCTCCGAACATCCTGATGTTTGGAGCTTTTTTCGTAAAGGAATCTCAAGATGTTTGCAGATCGCGCAAAAATTTTTGTAAAAAGCGGCAAGGGCGGGGACGGTCACGTCTCTTTCCGCCGCGAAAAATATGTGCCGAACGGCGGCCCCGACGGCGGGGACGGCGGAAACGGCGGCAGCGTTTACTTTGAAGTGGACGAGGGCTTAAACACCCTCGCGGATTTTCGCCATATCCGCAAATACCGTGCCGGAAACGGCGAGGAGGGCGGCAAGAAAAACTGCGCCGGAAAAGCCGGAGAGGATATCACTATCAAAGTGCCTGAGGGCACTGTCATCCGCGAAGCCGCAAGCGGCAAGGTCATCACGGATATGTCCGGGACAAACCGCCGTTTTCTCCTCTTAAAGGGCGGACGCGGCGGCAGCGGCAACCAGCACTACGCCACCAGCACCATGCAGGCTCCCAAGTACGCCCAGCCGGGACAGCCCGCGCAGGAACTGGAACTGCTTTTGGAGCTGAAAGTCATCGCGGACGTCGGGCTGGTCGGTTTTCCCAATGTCGGAAAGTCCACCTTTCTGGCAAAGGTGACAAACGCCAGACCAAAGATCGCCAACTATCATTTTACCACATTAAATCCCAATCTCGGCGTGGTGGATCTGCCGGATGCAAAGGGCTTTGTGATCGCCGATATCCCCGGTCTGATCGAGGGCGCGGCGCAGGGCGTCGGATTGGGACATGAGTTTCTGCGCCATATCGAACGCACAAGACTGATCGTTCACATCGTGGACGCGGCTTCCACCGAGGGGCGCGATCCCATCGAGGACATCCGCGCCATCAATCAGGAACTTGCCGCCTACGACGAGAAACTGGCAAGCCGCCCGCAGATCATCGCCGCCAACAAGATCGACATGATCTATACGAAAGACGAAGATCCCGTGCAGAAGATCCGGGAGGCGTTCGAGCCGGAGGGCGTTCCGGTCTATGCCGTCTCCGCCCTCAGCGGAAAGGGTGTAAAAGAACTGCTCTACGCCGTCAACAATCGGCTGGAGGAGATTGGAGAGGAGCCTCTCACCTTCGAACAGGAGTTCTTCCCGGAATTTCATTTTGACGTGGAGAACGAGCCTTTTACCGTGACGTATGACGAAGCGGCGGAGGAATATGTGGTGGAGGGACCACGCATTGAGAAGATGCTGTCCTACACGAATCTGGAATCCGAGAAAGGGTTTAAGTTTTTCCAGGATTTTATGCGGAAGCAGGGGATCCTTGCACAGTTGGAGGAGCTGGGGATCGAGGAGGGCGCGACGGTCAGAATGTACGGGTTGTCGTTTGATTATTACAAGTGAGTCTGTGCAAAATGATAAATCCAACGCAGACCCGCTTGCGCTTCGTTTCCGTCGTAACGGTGCTAAATTCGAAAATACCTCATTAAGCACCGACGACTGCAAAGAGTCTGCTTATAGATTTATCATTCTGCACAGCTATACGTTATGAAAGGAGTTATTTATCATATGGATTTAACAAGTAAACAACGCGCATATCTGAAAAGTTTAGCCAACGGTATCGATCCTATATTTCAAGTCGGAAAATCGAGTCTGACGCCGGAATTTACGGAGTCGATCGGGGAGGCTTTCAATACGAGGGAGCTGATTAAAATCGCGGTTTTAAAGAACTGCGCTGACGATCCGCGGGAAATTGCGCAGATGATCGCGGACCGCACGCACTCGCAGGTGGTACAGGTGATCGGCAAGAAAATTATTCTTTATAAGCCGGACAAAAAGGATCCGAAGATCGTCCTTCCTCCTGCGAAAGCAGCCGGAGCGCGTCAATGAAGCGGATCGGTATCCTTGGCGGCACGTTCGATCCCATCCACAACGGGCATCTTATGATTGCGGGGAGGGCGAGAGAGCAGTTTCTTTTGGAAAAAGTGCTCTTTCTGCCAAGCGGCGTGCCCTATATGAAAGACCGACAGGAAATTTCGCCCGTCGAGATCCGCTGTGAGATGACGGCGCTTGCCATCGCGGATACGCCCGCTTTTGCACTGTCCAAACTGGAAGTCGAAGACGCCGCACGGGGAAAGAATACTTACACGTATGAGACGCTGCAAAAATTAAGAAAAATCGATTCGGATGCCGACTATTTTTTTATTCTGGGTGCGGACAATCTGTTTGCAATAGAGAGTTGGAAAAATCCGGCACTCATTTTTGAAAACTGTACGCTTCTTGCCGCGGTGCGAAACGATGAGGAAAAATCACTGGAACGGCAGACCGCATATCTGCGGGAAAAATACCATGCCCGCATCGAGATTTTGGAATTTACGGGAATGGATATCTCCTCCACGCAGATCAGGGAAAGATTGCGGCGCGGAGAGTCCGTGAGCGGACTTATGCCTGTGGCGGTGGAAACTTATATCCGACAGAACCGCCTTTATCAAACGGACTCTCAGATATTGTCATAAGCAAAAGAAAGGATGCGCCATGAGCCAAAACCATCATCTGTCAGAAACCGAAAAACTCCGCAGGGCAATGGAGAAAGAACTGTCAACGAGCCGCTATTCCCACACGCTGGGCGTCGCCTATACGGCTTCCTGCCTTGCTATGGCGCACGGAGAGCCGATGGAATCTGCGATGGTGGCCGGTCTTTTACATGACTGTGCCAAATCCATGCACGGTTCTGAACTGGTAGCCATCTGCGAAAAAGCCCGTCTGCATATGACCGCCGTAGAGCGGAGCAATCCGACAGCGCTCCTGCACGCAAAGACGGGCGCCTATCTGGCGGAGCATAAATACGGCGTGACGGACGAAGACATTCTGAATGCGATCCGTTACCACACGACGGGGCGGCCCGACATGAGCAAACTCGAAAAGATCATCTACATAGCGGACTATATCGAACCCGGCAGAAAACAGCTTGCGGGGCTTGAGATGATCCGCCGGATCGCCTATCAGGATCTTGACTGGACGATGGAGCATATCCTTGAAAATACGCTTGCCTATCTGCGGACAACGGACGGACAGGTGGATGAAATGACAGCCAGGACCTATGAATTTTACAGGCGGGAGACTTAAGGAAAGGAATGGTGAGCATAAGATGGATACCAAACAGATCGCGCTGCTTGCGGTAAACGCGCTGGAAGATAAAAAAGGAGAGGACGTCCGCATCATTGATATCAGCGAAATCTCGACGATCGCCGACTACTTCATTATCGCGGGCGGATCAAACAAGAGTCAGATTCAGGCGATGGCGGACAACGTATCGGAGCTTCTGGGCAAAGCCGGCGTTACCATGCGCCAGATGGAGGGCTACCGGAACGCGAACTGGATCCTTATGGACTTTCAGGACGTTATCGTCCATATTTTCGATCAGGAAAACCGCCTGTTTTACGATCTGGAACGGATCTGGCGCGACGGCGTTCCCATTGAAAAAAGCGCACTTGCCGGGCAATGATCTGCCGATGCATTTTACCGTTCAAAATTGCATCTTACTTTTTTGAGGGTTGTTTTGTTTTGGATATGATGTATGCTGAATACGTCATTTGCAATACAAAACAAAAGAAATGGAGTATTCAAAATGGGTGTGCTATTATTTGTGATTTTTACGCTGCTGGAAATTGCGCTTGCCGTGCTTAGTCTCTCGAAGTACAGAAGCCTTTGGTACCGAAACAGATTCTTTTTCCGTGCGGCGGAATTTGTGCTCATGCTGCTTGTCATGCTTTTACCTATGACAGTGACGGGACAGAAATGGCGATTCACGGGTTGTCTTGTGATCATTGGGATACGCCTTGCCATAGCCTGTATCGTCTATCTGATCAGGCTCCGCAGTCCAAGAGAAGACAAGTCAAAGGCGGGCGTAATCGTCAGTGCCGTTATGGGCGTGATCCTCATCGTTTTCTCGCTTTTCCCAGCCTTTCTGTTTGCCGACTATGCGGGACTTGCGACAAGCGGACCGTATGAAGTAAAGGAAACGCAGGCGATCCTGGTCGATCACAGCAGGCTGGAACCCTATGAAAACGACGGTTCCAACCGCGAGATCCCGATCCACCTCTATTACCCTGACGGCGATGTGGCGGATTGTCCTCTGGTATTGTTCGCGCACGGCTCTTTCGGCTATTACCAGAGCAACTATTCTCTGTATGCGGAGCTTGCAAGCAACGGCTACGTTGTAGCAAGCATAGACCACCCTTATTACGCTTTTTTTA
>JAMPCE010000001.1:171090-193920 GCA_023666335.1 bacterium | reverse complement strand
AATACTTATCGACAACAGCAGGCTTGAAACGAATGAAAACGACGGCTCTAACCGTGAGATACCGATTCATTTCTACTATCCTGACGGCGATGCGGCGGACTGTCCTCTGGTATTATTCGCCCACGGCTCATTTGGCTATTACCAGAGCAATTATTCACTGTATGCGGAGCTTGCAAGCAACGGCTACGTTGTGGCAAGCATAGACCATCCTTATTACGCGTTCTTTACCAAGGACACCGAGGGCAACACCATTATCGTGGATACGGAGTTTGTGCAGACTGCCGTTTATATGCAGTACAGCACCGATTTTACTGAGACCAAAGAGGATTATGACATTACCTGTGAATGGATGTCGCTGCGTACGACAGATGAAAACTTTGTGCTCGATGCCATAAAAGCCGCAAAGAACAGCAATGCGCTTGATACGGCATGGTATACGGAATCTGAACGCGAAAAAACAGAGATTCTTGCGGCGCTCGCGATGGCAGACACGGAAACGATCGGTCTTACGGGACATTCGATCGGCGGTGCGGCCGCGGTACAGCTCGGCAGAGAGCGCGACGACATTTCCGCGGTAATTGACATCGACGGCACGATGCTCGGCGAGCAGATCGGCTTTGAAGACGGAGAGATCATCTACAATCCCGAACCTTACCCAATCCCGATCCTTTCCCTCGACAACGCGAGTCATTGGGAGTCCTATTCCATGCTGCGCGCTGCCGGAGAACAGGAATATGTGAACAAATATCTGCTCGACAATGCCATCGACGGCAGAGAGGCGCATTTTGACGGTACGGAACATATGGATTTCACGGATCTGCCGCTTTTTTCGCCCACATTATCGAAAATGCTGGGAAAGGGCGATGTGAACTCCGCCGAATTTCTTCCCGAAATAAATCACATCATCCTTCAATTTTTTGATTATTATCTGAAAGGAGAGGGCGAACCGGGTATCGAACCCTGGAATGCACAGACAGCGAAAATTGAGTAAGCAGGTATATGGTAAATGATCATCAATATTTCTCACATCCGAAAAGAGGAACCGGAGCGGCTGGAAATTTACTGTCATAATGAGGACCATAAAATAACGGAGATCGTCCGCTTTGTGAAATCCCTACAGGGACAGCTTACGGGTATGATCGAAGGCGCACAGTATGAAATTCCCGTTTCCGACGTGTTTTATATGGAGGGCGTAGACAACAAAGTGTTTATCTATTGCGAAAACCAGGTCTATGAAACGCGCCAGAAATTGTACGAACTGGAAGAAGATTTAAGGGAAAAGCATTTTCTGCGCGTATCAAAATCCGTTCTGCTGAACCTCATGAAAATCGAGTCGATCAAAGCCTCGCTGAACGGCAGATTTATCGCCGTCCTGCAAAACGGAGAGCAAGTTATCGTTTCAAGAAAATATGTTCCCGAGCTGAAAAATGCTCTGAAAGGTGGAAATATATGAGCCTGAAAGAAATCCTGTACAGATCGATTATGATCTATTTTATCCTTGTCACCTGCATCACCGCCGGAATCATGATCCTTGGTTCCATTCTTGACCCTGACGCAACTTTCGGGTACAACGCATTTGCTTCGCCGTTTATTTTCGCGGCGCTGGGCGTAATCCCGAATCTGCTGATGTATTCGTCGAAAGAATTATCGGACAGGCAGATCTTTCTGCGTAAAATCATACAGTTCGTGGTGATAGAAGCAGAAGTAGTAGGGCTCTGTATCATAAGTCCTATGATCCACACGGAAAAACCCGAAGTGATCACGGGCGTCATGCTCTGTGTGCTGGTGATCTTTCTCCTTGTCCAGTGTATCATCATGATGAACGGCTATTTTTCTGCAAAACAGCTTACCAAAGAACTGATGCAGTTTCAGAAAAAGGCTTCGGTAAAATAACTCCGAAGCCTTTCTTTCGTTCGCTATACCCTGTCTGTTGATTCCGCCGCATTTCCGGCATACATATAGAACGTGATGATATACAGCCCGGCAATACCCACCAGAGCGTAAATGATCCTGGAAAACCACGACATGTTACCGAACACAAACGCTACAAGGTCAAAGCTGAAAAGTCCGATCAACCCCCAGTTTAATGCACCGATGATGGCAATCGTCAGGGCAAGACAGTCTAACGCTTTATTTCTCATGTTTTCTTCCCCCTTATCAATACAATCCGATTTTTCAATCATATTCGCCAAACAGCCCGGCAATTATGATCATTAGCTAGTATACGCGGAGGAAGTGATCCTATGCTGGAAAAATTTCGCCCATTTCTATCGGTAAAGACGGAAAACGCCGAACACCTTTCCCAGAATCTGGCAGTCATTCACGATAATGGGATCCATTTCATCGTTCTCCGGCTGTAGGCGCACATGACCGTCTTCCTTATAAAATGTCTTCACAGTGGCGGAATCGTCAATCAGCGCCACCACGGTATCGCCGTTATCCGCCGTCTGACAGCATCTTACGAAAATCTGATCGCCGCTGAAAATGCCGGCATTGATCATGGAATCGCCTTTTACTTTTAAGACAAACGATTCGCCGCTCGGCACCATATCGGCGGGAACGGGGAAGTAACTCTCGATATTCTGCTCCGCCAGAATCGGCTCTCCGGCAGCCACCTGACCGATCACGGGCAGGGAGACCATCTCCGTGCGCACCATCTGAAAACTGTCGTCACAAATCTCGATCGCGCGGGGTTTCGTAGGATCTCTTCTGATATAACCGTTCTTTTCCAGCGTCTCAAGATGAGAGTGGACGGAAGAGGTCGATTTTAAGTTGACCGCTTCGCAAATCTCGCGGACAGCGGGCGGATATCCTCTTTTTAAGATCTCTTCTTTAATATAATCAAGAATCTGCTGCTGTTTCACGGTAATTTTTCCCTGTGCCATAGTATGATCCCTATCCTTTCTAAATTAATATTTATGAAAACAGTATAACACAGGATTTCGCAAAAAGCAAACATATATTCTGAAAATTTGTTCGATTTTTTTCAAAAACAATATTGACATTCGAAAATGTGTTCGATATAATAAAGCCATAAAGAACATTTGTTCGCAACGTTTGTTCTGTTTTCAAGAGAGGAGTTGGAGATTATGACACAGAGACGCAGAAACACACAGGATATCAGGAGCGAGAGAAGAATCCGTAATAACCGCATCCGCAGGATCCGGGAGATGAGAAAAAACTTCCTTTTGTTTGTGATGACGCTCTGCCTGATCGCCACCACATCCATCGCCGTCAGTTCTTTCCGCTCCAATGCAAAGGGGGATCCCGCGAAAGAGACTTACCGCTATTATAAGAGCATCACCGTATCCGAGCGCGATACGCTCTGGTCGATCGCGGAGACCTATATGGACGAGCTGCACTATGATTCCATTCAGGACTATATCAGCGACGTCATGCACATCAATAACCTGAAAAACGACGCCATCTATGCGGACGCGCACCTGATCGTGCCGTATTATGCCGAGGCGCCCGCACAATAGTACCATTACGTTTGGAATGGAGCGCAAGCGAGTCTGCGTTGGTTATGCTATTTGTACAGTTTCATCAGTTATGAAGCAGAGAGGAAATCACACATGGCATTTGATTACAAAAAAGAATACAAAGAATTTTATCTCCCGAAAAACACCCCCTCCCTGATCACCGTACCGCCCATGAATTTTATCGCGGTGCGCGGAAAAGGCGATCCGAACGAAGAGGGCGGTGCGTATAAACAGTCCATCAACCTGCTTTACGGCATCGCCTACACCATTAAAATGAGCAAGAAGAGCGATCATCGCATCGAGGGCTATTTTGATTATGTCGTGCCGCCTTTGGAGGGCTTATGGTGGCAGGAGGGCATGACCGGCATCGACTATTCCAAAAAAGCGGATTTTACCTGGATCTCCATGATCCGCCTGCCCGATTTTGTGACAAAGGAAGATTTTGCATGGGCTGTCGCAGAGGCTTCGGAAAAGAAAAAGACCGATTTTTCTCAGGTGGAATTTTTGCCCTATGAAGAGGGACTCTGCGTACAGTGTATGCACATCGGTCCGTATGACGACGAACCCGCCACCATAGAGGCTATGGAACGATACGCCAAAGAACAGGGATTTTTACCGGATATGGACGGGACACGCCGCCATCACGAGATCTATTTAAGCGACGTCAGAAAATGTAAACCGGAAAATCTAAAGACAGTGATCCGGCATCCTGTGTGCGCAGAGTAAATGAAGTAAATTTGCTATGTAGGACAAAATGCCAGAGTGAGAACATATATAATTCTTGCTCTGGTGTTTTTTTGTAAAAAATTTAATTTATAAAATCATTTTATCTTTGTGATTCGTTATATTATATAGTTACTGCTTTTAAGAAAGTGTGAGCATACATGGATGATGCTATTTTCCAACAAAGTAAGGAGAGGAATAAACAATGGAATTATTTCTTGCAGAACATAAAAAAATGTGGAAAAAAAGAAGTACCAGGATCTGCGCCTTATTGTGCTTTGCGTATATCTTTATTGCGGTCAACATTCTTTCTTTTCAGTGGATCTCTTTTGGCAGCTATAAAGATGGATTCGGGAATCATTTTGACGGTTACTCTCAGATCAGAAACAAGCAGGCATATGGAGAAAAATGGAAAGGGGAATTGACAGATCAAGTATTACAGCAAATGATAAAAGATTATCAGCGGATGTTGAAAAATGAGGAAATGGATCGTGTATGGGATGCAGATTGGAGTAATTTAAATAGCTGGCTCAGGACACTGTACCCCGAATTGATGGCGAAAAATTCTTACGAACTCATGATAGATTATATCGATCCATATCAGATTACAGGGTTTTATGAGAGACGGCAGGAGAAAATTGAGGAATTTTTAGATAATAATGGACAAACCGGAGATGAGAAGGCATTTTTGCTGCAAATGAACAGCAAGGTAAAGATACCCTTTTCTTATGAATGGTCAGAAGGATGGAATTTCATTCTTTGTGCGGTAATCCCTAATACAGAGACTGTAATAGAGATTTTCATAGCAATTGTATTATCAACCATATTTGCAGGAGAATGGCATGACAATACAAGCGCGTTTATCTTAACGACTAAAAAGGGATGGCGTGAATTGGCATACGCAAAAATAGGGGCGGGGATCTCGTTTGTTTTTGAAATGTTTCTGGTGCTTCTTTTGGGAAATATAGTGACACAGATATTCTTTTTGGGAACGCACGGATGGAATATGCCGGTACAGTTTATTAAAATGCTGGCAGTTGCACCTTTTAATATGCTGCAAGCAGAAGTTTATCAGTATATTTATATTTTATTAGGTGCGATCGGATTTGCAGGGGAACTTATGCTGGTATCCTCCATCGTGAAAAACAATTTTATTTCAGTGCTTATTGGGATAGCATTGCTTTATCTGCCGTCTGTGATATCTGGCTATCTGCCAATGTGGGTGCAAAAAGGATTGGATCTATTACCTTTAGCAGGAGATTCACTGGATATTTTCAGGACAAATACGTTTCATATTTTTGGAAAATATGTGTGGTCGCCGTACTTGCTGATTGCTGTTCCAGTTCTGATCGGTGTCTTGTGTATGCCGTTTACAGTAAAGTGTTGGTCAAGGCGGTTGAGGGATTGATGGGAAATTTCGTTTATCGGCAAAATATAACCGGATTTTACCTCATAAAATATTGATATATTTTGCCGATAATGATATAATATTTCCGATAAAATCTTTTGCGAGGTCATTTTTTCATGGAATTTATGAATGTGAATCATGCCGCCGAAAAATGGAATGTATCAGAACGAAGTGTACGAAATTATTGTTCTGAAGGTAAAATCCCCGGAGCGATCCTTGTCGGTAAAACCTGGAAGATTCCGATGGATGCCCAAAAACCTGCGAGAAAGCAACGGTCGGGAAAATCGAAACAAAATCTGCTGGCAAGGCTGAAACTCGAAAAAGAATCGGGCATTCCGGGCGGTATCTATCATAAAATACAAATTGATCTGACATACAATTCCAATCATATGGAGGGCAGTAGGCTTACTCACGATCAGACAAGATATATTTTCGAGACAAATACGATCGGAATACAGGATGCCGCTGTCAATGTTGATGACATTGTTGAAACATCAAATCATTTTCGATGTATTGATCATGTGATAGATTACGCTAACTATCCGTTAAGCGAATCTTTTATCAAACAACTCCATGTTATCTTGAAAACAGGAACTTCAGACAGCAGAAAAGCATGGTTTAACGTCGGCAGTTATAAACGTTTTGAAAATGAAGTGGGCGGCAAGGTCACGACAAAACCGGCAGATGTTTCAAAAGAAATGAAAAACCTGTTAAAAACATATCATCAGCACAAAACCAAACGAACATTACAGGAAATTATCGCATTTCACTATACATTTGAAAAGATTCATCCGTTTCAGGACGGCAACGGACGCATTGGCCGATTGATCATGTTTAAGGAATGCCTGCGCAATGATGTTACTCCGTTTATTATCGAAGATACTCTTAAGGAATTTTATTATCGCGGATTAAAGGAATGGGAACGGGAACCGGGATATCTGATAGACACCTGCCTGACTGCGCAGGATAGATTTAAGGCATCTATGGACTATTTTAATCTGGAATACACGGATTAAGCACATCGGAGCAGTGATATGCAACTATGAAACAAATACACATTTATTTCATAGTTGACCCACAAAGTCAACCCAAAACCCACTTGTCAGCGTCCGCTTTCCCACAACCCCGCAAAACACTCAATTTTCCCGCAGTTTCACGGCTTTCGCTGCCTTTCTGCGGTTCTGGTCCTTGATCGCGGCATAGTGTTTTCTGGTGGTTCCCACATCGGAATGTCCGAGCACGTCCGCCACCAGATAGATATCCTCGGTTTCCTGATAGAGGCTGGTGCCGAACGTAGAACGCAGTTTATGCGGCGTGATCTTTTTTTGCGGAACAAAAGCTTTGGCGTACTTTTCCACGAGATTTTCCACCGCGTGGACGCTGATCCGTTTCTTCTGTAAGGAGAAAAACAGCGCGTTTTCCTCGCCGGAAAGGGCTTGTCCCGCCATCTGCGCACGCGGCCCCTCGATATAGTCCAAAAGGGCTTTTTCCACTTCCTCGCCAAAATAAAGCACCGCCTCGTTACCGCCTTTGCGGATGACGCGGATGCTGTTTTCCCGAAAATTCACATCGTTTATGTCAAGTCCCACGCACTCCGAAACGCGGATGCCCGTGCCGAGAAACAGCGTCACAATGGCGATATCCCGTACTTTTGTCTTCAAAAAAAAGTCTTTTTTCTTTCCCGTGAGGCTGTTTTCATAGGTTTCCAGACTGTCCAAAAAGATCGCCACCTCGTCGGGCTCCAGATGGATGATCGCCTTTTCATGAATTTTCGGCATATCCACCTGCATGGCGACATTTCGCGTGAGAAGATCTTTCTTGAAAAAATAGTCCAGAAAACTCCGAAGAGACGACATTTTGCGGGCAATGCTGCTCGCGCCGTTTTTCTGACCGTTTCCCTCCGTCACATAATATTTCAGATATTCCTGATATTCTTCGATATCAACGGCTGTCAGGCTGTCAAGATCCGCAAGGCTGATCTCCCGCATCGTTTTTTCGGAAAGCGCGGGATTTTTCTCCATCAAAAACCGCAGAAAGACCTGCAAGTCATAGGCATAGGAAATACGGGTCTTTGCGCTGGTCTTTGCCTCCACCGCACGAAAATAATCCCTTGCATAAGGCGGGAGTTCCGCAAGAAGATTCCGAAGCTGCAATGTGTAGCCCGTTGCGATCTGTTCATGATAAGTCTGATTTCTGCCTGCCATGTCTTACTCCGTCTTTTCCCAGCCGTCCAGCCCGCTTCCAAGTACCGCGATGAACATACGTTCTTTTACGCCCGGCGCCTCCTGATTGATCTCGCGTATCAGTTGTTTTACAGTCTCCCGTTTGGTGTGGCCGTCCGCCGGACAGGGGCTTTTGACGACCGGAAGATCGTTTTTTCTTACAAAACCGATCACATCCGCCTCATTCATATAGAGGAGCGGACGGATCACCGTGATTCCGGTGCGGTCTAAGTAGGTCACAGGACGGAACGTATGAAAGCGCCCCTCATAGATCAGGGACATCATCATCGTTTCCACCACGTCGTCCTTATGGTGCGCGTAAGCTACTTTATTGCAGCCTGCGGCTTTCATGGCGTCATTTAAGGCGCCTTTTCGCATCTTTGCGCACAGGGAACAGGGATTCGTCTCTTTTCTGTCCTCAAAAACGATCTTCGCGATATCCGTCTTGACGATCCGGTATTCCACCTCGAGCGTTTGACAGAGCGCCTCAATCGCGGAAAGGTCAAGATTGCCGAAGCCCAAGTCCACCGTCACCGCGCACAGCTCAAAGGGGATCGGATAAAACCGACGCAGTCCCTGCATTGCATAGAGCAGCGTCAGGCTGTCCTTTCCGCCGGAAATCCCCACCGCAATGCGGTCGCCCGGCTCGATCATATGATAATCATCTACAGCCTTTCTCACAAGGCTCAACACCTGCTGCAATTTCATATCTTTATTTTAGGGTATTGTTTCTCCCTTGTCAAATTGCTATAATAATCTTATAGGATTACGATTGGAAAGAACATTTCGGGCTGAAAGGACGGCGTCTTTTATGAAATTCAAATTTGACAAAAAATATTTATATTGGGGGCTGACGGCGTTTCTGGCGCTTGCGGGAGCGATCCTCTTCTACTATCTCCTCTTCCACCGCTCCAATTTCATGGGCGGCATCCGGGTGCTCATCACGATCGCTATGCCGATCATCGACGGCTTTGTGCTCGCCTACCTGTTCACGCCGATCTTAAATAAAATCGAAAAAAGTGTGGTGAAACCGCTCTGCAAAAAAGCAGGGCTTGACCTGAATGCGAAAAACAAGAGCCGCATCCGCGCCGTCTGCATTTTCGCCACACTTTTGGTCGTCATTTTGATCTTATACGAACTGTTTGCCCTCATCATTCCCGAAGTGATACGCAGCATTCAGAGCATTATTTATATGTTCCCCGTATACCTGAACAATCTCTCGGATTGGGCGCTCCTCCTCTTAAAGGATAATCCCGATCTGGAAGCCACGGTAAACAGCCTGTTTGAACAGTATTCCTCGAAAATAACGGATTTTGCAACGCATCTTCTGCCCCGCTTGAACGACGTCCTGCGCGTCGTCTCGACCAGCGTGATCGGTGTGGTAAAAGCGCTCTGGAACCTCGTGATCGGCTTTATCATCTCCATTTATCTGCTGGGGAGCAAAGAGAAATTCGCGGGACAGGCGAAAAAGATCGTCTACGCCATTTTTGACCGCGAGACGGGCAATGAGATCGTGACGAACTTCCGCTTCATCCACAGCACTTTCATCGGTTTTCTCGGCGGCAAGATCGTGGATTCCATCATCATCGGCATCCTCTGCTTTATCTGCACCAGCATTATCGGCACCCCTTACTCGATCCTGGTGAGCGTGATTGTGGGCGTGACCAATATCATTCCGTTCTTCGGTCCCTGGATCGGCGGGATCCCCAGCGCCCTTCTGGTGCTGATGGTAGATCCCAAACAGGCGCTCTATTTCGGCATTCTGGTCATCGTGATCCAGCAGTTTGACGGCAATATCCTCGGTCCCAAGATTCTGGGCGATTCCACGGGACTCTCGGGCTTCTGGGTCATCTTTGCGATCACGATCTTCGGCGGCATCTTCGGCGTCCCCGGCATGGTGGTGGGTGTGCCCATCTTTGCGGTGTTCTATGCCGGCGTCAAGTCTGTGGTCAACCGCTCCCTGCACAAAAAGAATCTCCCGACAGATCTTACGCCCTATATGACGGTGGGGCAGATCGAGGAATCCATGACTTTTACGGAGTATATTCCTCCCGTAAAGAAGAAAAACAGAAATAAGACCGCCTCGCAGACACAAAAAAATAACGCCGCTCCTCCGCCGGACACGAAAGAGTAGCGCCACTTTTGACTGCGTTTCGTAGTCGCATTTATCTATCGGGTATCAACGGTTCTCAAAGTCTTCCACAAACTGTGCAATCAGCTTCACAGAGCCGTCGATTCCCAACACGCTGCTGTTGACCGCCAGATGATAGCTGTCCACTCTCCCCCATTTCTTGGACGAATAGTAGTTATAATAACTCTGCCGCTGTTTATCTTTCTTGTTCATCATATCGAGCGCTTTCTGCTCCGTATTTACATCGTCGAAACGCTCCATGATCCGCTTCACCTTGCACGCCTGATCGCCGTGGATAAAGATATTCAGGCAGTTCTGATAATCGTGCAGGGCGTAATCCGCACAGCGCCCCACGATCACGCACGGACCCTCTCCCGCAATCTTCTTGATCGTATCAAACTGCGCCAGAAATACCTTATGACTGATCGGCATATCCACAAAAGCCGAAGAATTATAGCCGAACGAATAGGTGTCCATCACCAGATTATAGAGGAAAGAATTCGTCGGGCGCTCGTCGTGGCTCTGGATCATCTCCTCGCAGAATCCGCTCTCTTTTGCCGCTCTGGTCAGCAGATCCTTATCATAAAAGGGAATGTTAAAGTATTCTGCGACTTTCTTGCCGATCTCACGGCCGCCTGATCCAAACTGTCTCCCTATCGTAATGATCGTATTCATATCCATCTCCCCTTTCTGTCAATAGAGCTGTGCAGTTTCCCACACAGCTCTTTTGTGTCTTTTGATCAAATTTCTGTCAAGTCTTATGCGTTTGCTTTCTTCTTGCCAGTCAGGATCTGGATGCCCTCGATCACAAGGATGACTGCCAGAACGATCAGAAGCACCGCCAGAACAGCCTGCGCATAAGGACCCCAGTCCGCGCCGCCTGCCGTGATGATGCCGACCTGATTTTTGACGGTCACGCACAGGGAGCAGATCGTCACGACGATCATGAACGCCATAGGCGCAAGGAACATCTTGTTGTTCTTACCCGCATTCTTCAACCAGGTAGCGACTGCCAACAGACCGATGCCCGCAAGGAGCTGGTTCGCCGCGCCAAACAGACCCCAGATCTTGGAGTAGCCCGTCATACCCAGCGCAATGCCGAGAATCACGGTGATGATGGTCGCAAAATAAGGATTGACCACAACTTTCTTCCAGCCTTCTTTCACATCGTCCACGGTCTGTCCGGGCTCAAGGAAGAACTCCTGGAACATAAAGCGCGCCAGACGGGTCGCCGTATCCAGAGAGGTCAGGCAGAATGCCGAGTAGGTCAGCACCAGCAGCGTATTCAATACATTGACGACGCCCTCGCCGAGACCTGCGTACATCTGGGAGATACCGCCCGCAAAGATCGCGGTCGCGCCTGCCGTGATGCCGTTCTTGTATGCGAAGTTGATCGCGCATACCGTGATGACTGCCAGCACGCACTCAAGGAGCATGCCGCCGTATGCGATGGGTCTTGCGTCCGTCTCCTTATCCAGCTGCTTGGAGGTCGTACCTGAGGATACCAGCGAGTGGAAACCGGAGATCGCGCCGCAGGCAACCGTGGTAAAGAGTACCGGGAACAGATACTGCGTTCCGTTGCCGTTGTCTACCGCAAAACCGTTGAATGCCGCAAGACCGTCGCCGCCCATCGAAGAATGGGAAATGATCACGCCGATGAGAGCCACTGCCAGCATTGCATAGAGCAGGAAAGAACTTAAGTAATCACGCGGCTGTAAGAGGATCCACACCGGCGTTACCGATGCGATCGCAATATAGATACCCACAATGATCATCCAGGTATTGGTCGTCAGGTAAATGGGATGGAAATTCATACCGATCACCATACAGATCGCAATCGCAGCCACACCAAGGATGGTGGAGACCGCCATAGACGCGCTGCGGCGGTATACCATGAAGCCAAATACGATAGCGATCACGATGAACAGCAGGGATACCATCGCCACGGATGCGTTCGTTGCGGATGCCGCCCTGTCGATCGCGCCGGACTCATCCACGACCGCGCCGAAAGTGCTTGCCACGATGGAGGCGAAAGCCGCTACCACCAAAAGCAGGGTCAGATACGCAAAGGTCGTGAACAGCAGTTTGGATTTCTTACCCATGTTCGTGGAGATGATCTCACCGATGGACTGTCCTTTGTGGCGGATGGATGCAAACAGCGCGCCAAAGTCATGAACGCCGCCGAAGAAGATACCGCCTACCAGGATCCAGAGGACAACGGGAACCCAGCCGAACATCGCCGCACCGATCGGGCCGGTGATCGGACCTGCTCCTGCGATGGAGGAGAAGTGGTGACCCATCAGCACAGGCGCTTTCGCCGGTACATAGTCCACACCGTCTTCCATCTCGTGCGCGGGCGTAGGCTTATTGCTCTCGCCGACGCCCCATTGTTTGCACAGCCACCCGCCGTAGAATATGTAACCCAGAACGAGTACTGCGATACAGATGATTAACAGTAACAATGAATTCATACAAATACTCCCTCCTTCTTATTTTTTGGAATATAGTACTTTTTTCAAAATTTTCGCCGTCGGGCGGCCAGCCCGATTACTTACGATGCGGTCACTATCCCCGATGACCGCCGCAGCGTGAAAATCCATCCAGCCGTGCAGCGAAAAATGAAAACTTTTGTAAATGTGACACTTTTTCAAAGCTTTGACCGCCTCTTCCTCGCAGGTGTCACAGACGATAATGGGGGTGATGTAGGAATACATATGCCCCGGCTTTATGTGCAGGCGGCTCATACCGTCCTCATAAGCCTCTCTTTTGCATTGTTCAAACAGCGCTTTCGTCAGATGCGGCACGGAAAAGAGATAGATAAACTCCTCGCTGTCCGCCGTCCAGAGCGACGCCTTTTTGGAAATCATATACTTTTCGGCATGCTCATAATATTCACAGAGAGCCCGCAAAGGCTCTCTTGAAGTCCCGTAATCCGTGATGTCGTAGTAAGCCGTATAACTCTTTAATAAGATATCTATGATCTCTGCTCTTGTTTTTTTCATATCCCCCTCAGATTTTACGAAATTCCATAAACTATATCATAGCATTCTATCCCTGTTTTTTCAAGACATTTTACCAATATTCCCTGTATTTTTCTCACATTTATCAATATCGCGAAGATGCAGCGTCGTCACAAAACTTCCAAAAGATGCGTAAAATAAGGCGGCAGGGGCGCTTCCGCCTCCACATATTCCCCGCTCCGCGGATGGATGAATCCAAGCCTGTGGGCATGTAATGTCTGTCCCTCCAGATGAAAAGGCGTCTTTCTTGCCCCGTAGACCGCGTCGCCTAAGAGCGGATGCCCGATGGAAGTCATATGAACCCGTATCTGGTGCGTGCGTCCCGTTTCCAGCCTGCATTCGATGTAGGTGTAAGACCCGAACCGCTGTAACACCCGATAGTGGGTGACGGCTTCTTTCCCGTTCTTTTGGTTGACAGTCATCCGCTTCCTGTCGCGCTCGTCCCTGCCGATCGGCGCGTCTATCGTGCCCTCCTCCGCCTCCAAAACGCCGTGTACGATGGCTCTGTAGGTGCGGTTCAGGGAATGACTTTTTAGCTGTTCGGCGATGGCTCTGTGCGCCGCATCGTTCTTACAGACGATCAGCGATCCGGTCGTGTCCCGATCGATCCGATGCACGATACCGGGCCTAAGAACCCCGTTGATGCCGGAAAGCTCCCCTTTGCAATGCCAGAGCACCGCATTGACCAAAGTGCCGTTATAATGCCCCGGCGCGGGATGCACCACCATGCCTTTCGGTTTATCCACGACCAGAACGTCGCTGTCCTCGTAGAGCACGGAAAGCGGGATCTCCTCCGCCTCGATCTCAGGCTCCATAGCCTCCGGTATCACAAAGGACACCTCGTCATCCACCCGCAGACGGTAATTCGCTTTCTGCGGCGCGCCGTTCACAAAGACCTGCCCCTCCTTGATGCACTTCTGGATATAGGAGCGGGAAAGGTCGGGAACCGCAGCCGTAAGCCACTTATCCAGACGTTCCTCGCTGTCATTGATCTCCACCAGACCACAAAATGTCTTCTCGTTCTCAGATGCCATTCCCTTAAATTCCCCCGACGCTAACCGACAGGTTCGCCGATGTTGACTTGATCAGTCAACGTCACATCATTTGATTTCCCGATACCGCTTCTGTTTAAAGCTGATAAAACTTAAGTCTTTCTCCTTATAAACAAATAACAGCAGAAAGATCAGGATCACGGCGGAGACGGTCGCATAGATATCCGCCACATTGAAAATCGGAAAATTGATCCGCACAAAATAAATAAAATCCACCACATAGTCATAGCGCACGCGGTCGATCATGTTGCCGATGCAGCCCGCCACGATGAGACTGAGCAGAAAGTGCAGGATCGTATACTTCTTCTGATCCGGTATCTTGAAAAGGACATAAGCGGCAACGCTGATGATGACGATTGCCACAAAGATAAAAAACACTTTCTGGTTTGCGAGCATCCCAAACGCCGCGCCCTGATTTTCCAGATAATTGAGCTCTAAGATCCCATTGATCAGATTATACGCCGGCTTATCCTTTAAGAAGAGCACCGCCTGTCTTTTGGTGTATTGGTCAAAAAAGACCAGCGCCGCGATCAGAATCATGTCCAGCGCCAGAAAAAATTTTCGTTTCAGGCTCATTGTTTCGCATCCTCATCCGTAAACAGGATCTCCCGCACCGCCGCGAGGATCTCCTCGTCAGTCACGCTCCTGTCGATCACAGCCTTGCCGACTTTTTTTAAGAGCACAAATTTGATCTGTCCGGCATCCATCTTTTTGTCCGACTTGGTCAATGTAAGGATCTCCTGCGGATCGATGTCTTCTATGCTGATCGGGAGGTTGAAAGGGACGAACATATCCCGCACCTCGTAATACTCCTCCATAGAGAGATTTTCCCGCTTCCAGGAGATATACGCCGCCGCGACCATCCCCAGAGAGATACATTCTCCGTGCAGGAGCGTAAAGTTCTTTGCCTTTTCGATGGCGTGGCCGATGGTGTGCCCGAAATTTAACAGCGTCCGCTCTCCCTGCTCCGTGGGATCTTTCTCCACCACCAGTTTCTTGACCGCGGAACTTCGCATCACCATCTCCCGAAGCGTTTCCATGTCCCTCTCGTGAATTTCATACATATGGTCGAGGAGCCACTCGTAAAACGCGGCGTCTTTGATCAGACCGCTCTTCATCACCTCGGCAAACCCCGCGTAAAACTGCCTGTCATCCAGTTCCTTCAAGGCGCCGACGTTCATATACACCAGTTTCGGCATTTTGAACGCACCCACCATATTCTTATAGCCGTCAAAATCCACGCCCGTCTTGCCGCCGATACTGCTGTCCGACTGCGCGATCAGAGTCGTGGGGATCTGAATAAAATCAACGCCCCGCAGATAGGTCGCCGCCGCAAAGCCCGTGACGTCGCCCACCACGCCGCCGCCGAGGGCGATCAGCATATCTTTTCTGCCAAATTTCTCCTCGATCAGATGGCGGTAGATCTCTTTCACCGTATCCAGATGCTTGTTCTCCTCCCCCGCCGGAAACGCGTGCACGATCACTTTTGCGCAGCGTCCGTCCAGTTCCGATAACACGGTATCTGCAAAAAGCCGCTCCGTATTGGTATCGCAGATCACCGCAAGCTTTTTCGTCTCTATGCCAAACTCCGCCAATTCGTCCGCCAGAAGCGAGAAATCCTCCGTAAACACGATATCGTAACAGGGCTTTTTCTCATAGTTTATCGTCATTCGTTCCGCCATAGTATATGCTCTCCTTGTCTCTGATCTTCTCGTCTTTGGTATATGCAGATTCGAGATACTTCCGACTCTGCTGATACGCGAAAATCGAGTGCAGAGCCTGCACCCGATCTCTTTACGCGTTTTTCCGCATTCTCCCTAAAAGCCGTTGTCGATCGGCACATCAAAGGATCCCGACAGGATATCCTGAAAATCGCCGGAAATATCAACACTCGCCGGTGTGATGATAAAAATGTAATGCGATATCTTCTGTAAGTTGCCGGAGATCGCAAAGCAGGAACCGGAAGTAAAATCAATGATCCGCTGGGCGATATCCACATCCAGCCCCTCCAGATTTAAAACGACCGTCCTGTTTGCCAACAGCGTCTCCGTAATCTCTCTTGCGTCCTCCACCGTGGTGGGCTTGATCACGCAGACTTCCATGCCGCCGCCCATCTTTTTCGTCTGCCGAAGAGGCGTCACCTTGGGGGTGAGCTTTTTCACTTTCTCTTCCTCGGCGCCGTCACTCTCCTTTGCCGCAGGCTTGCGGGCAGGCACGGGATCCTCGTCATAGAAATCGTCGTCGTAGTAACCGTCGTCCTCTTCCTCGCTCAGTTTCATGGCGCTGATAAACTTGTCCATAACACCCATCTGAAAATCCTCCATGTTTAAATTGTTTCATTGCATAAGCAGAGACTCGAAATGCCTGGAATCTTATGTATACTAAATTGCTCCGTAATTTCTTTCTCCAAAGATGCCCGTTCCGACTCTGATGTAGGTCGCGCCCTCAATTATCGCGATTTCAAAGTCTCCGGTCATTCCCATCGAAAGTTCCTCCATAAAAACATTATCAATGTTTTTATGTGTTATGTCAACATAAATTTTCTTTAATTGAGCAAAAAAATATTTGTTTTCTTCCGCAGCCTCTGTATAAGGCGCTATCGTCATCAGTCCTTTTACCCGAATATGCGGCATTTTCGCGATCTCTTCCACCAGAGCGGGCGCTTCTTTAAGGCTTACGCCAAACTTGCTCTCCTCCCCCGCCACATTGACTTCCACGAGGATATCCACCGTCCGCCCGATCTTCGCCGCTTCTTTCTCGATCTCCTGCGCCAGCCGCAGGGAATCCACACTGTGGATCAAAAAGACCTTATCCACGATATATTTTACTTTGTTGCGCTGGAGATGCCCGATCATATGCCAGCGGATATCCTTCGGCAGAGCCTCGTATTTCTCCACCAGCTCCTGCACCTTATTCTCCCCGAAATCCCGACATCCGCATTCATATGCCTCCTGTAGCGCAGACAGCGGTTTCGTCTTGCTCACAGCTATTAACTTCACATCTCCGCGCTCCCTGCCGCTTTTTTTGCAGGCATCCTCAATACGCATATTCACTTCTTCTAAATTTTTTCTGATCTCACTCGTAGATAAACTCATTATCATTCACCATCTCCGCATTCAGCACGATATAGTCATACACATTCAGCCCGTAGACGGTATTGGACTTCACCACGGAATACTCCTCATTCTGATAGAGGATGCTGATCTGCTTAAAATCCGCATACCCTTTATTGATATTGTAAACGCCCTCCAGCGTGCCGGTCTTTCCGATGGCAAACTTTTCTCCCGTCTCCGGCATCACGATATAATTGCCCCGCCGCAGCACCGTATTGTCCAGATAGTATTCCGTATCCGTCTCCTCGTAGATCTCCGTCTCCACAAACTGCGTTGTGGCTGTTCCCTCGTCCGTATAAGTCTCAAGCAGCACGCCGTCTCCGCCGTTTGCGCCGCCCCTCGTCACATAGGCTTTCGGCACGATGAAAAACTCTTTTTCCACGATCGCGGAATTGGGGATCTTTAAGCCCTTTTCCTCCTCCAGCAGAAGCTCTATGTCAATGAAGCGCTCCGTACAGAACGTGATCATGGAATTGGTGAACGTCAGCGCGACAAAGGTATCCCCCGCCTCGTTCGTATAGGTGCTCACCTCGCCCCACGCCGTGTACTGATTTTTCAGAAACCGCACTTCCACATATTCTTTCTCCAGAAGCGTATCCGCAAGGGCTTTCTCCACCGGAATGACGATGGACCAGTCCTCCGACATGGAAAGTTTATAGACCGGATCTCCCGCCGCGACCAGACTGTTGCTCACCAGATAATTGCGCTCGTAAGCCTCCTCGTCAAAGTAGTCCGCCGTCATATCCTCCAGCGTAAGATCTTCATAGCCGTCCGTCGAGTAAAGCACGATCCCGCTCTTCCCAGCATAACGGTAGTTGATGAGCGTCGTGCTCGCGGCGTCGTTCAAGGCATCCGCATTTTCGAGGATGTTATAGTTTGACAGCTTGACCGCCAGACTCTCCATATTATGACGGAAGCTGTAGACCTCATCAAAGCGTTTCCGGTCAAAACCGTGCATGAACGTGGTAATATCGGTCTTTAATTCGGTCAGATCGCTGTCCGAAAGCGTATTTTCTCCGTTTGATCCGGCTTTGATGTAATCGGCAAGCCGTCCGCTTTCGTCCACGGTGTAGATCAGATCTCCGACTGCCGTGCGCTCTCCCTCTCTGGCAAAGTAATTGACGTATCCCGCGTCCTGTCCGGTCACGATCTCCTCTTTTCTGAGCGCGATCCCCCGGTAGATGCTGTTGGACGTCAAAGACCCTTCCTGCACACTGTAGCGCACGATGTGATCCGTCCGAAAGTACATGACCACACAGATCACCACATAGACCAGAATCACGGCAAACACCATCATGCCGATATTTAAGTTGAGAGGTCTCCTGTATTTTCTGATATTATTTCGATTATCCGCCACGGCTGACTCCTGTATCATTGAATAAAACCCCGGAATTTTGGCTCCGGGGTTTTATGGAATTATCTATATGGATTCCATTATGTACGCATTAGAGGGATACGACGATATTTTTACGGATGCTCTCGGGAAGCTCGCTTTCATCCCGGGATAAGCTGATCACAAAATCTACGTTGAACTTTCCGCTGATCTTTTCGATCTTCGCAACGACCTGTTCCAGCTCGTCCTCTTTCATGCAGGCGATCTTCAAAAAGCTGTCAAAGTACATTTTTTGCAGATCGTGGTCCTGAGAGATGATGCCGCAGATAAAACCGATGAACTCGTCGCTGTCCGTCACCAGATATTCCGGCACGTCGATGAGCCGGATCTTATTGTTTAATTCGAACATATGTTTTGTGCTCTTGTCCAGATATACGAAATTGCCCTGCGCATCCTTGATCTCCGCATTTACTCTATCTAATAACTGCTTCGTCTTACCCTTTCCCTCTTTGCCTACAATGAACTGAACCATGTCGATACCCTCCTACTGTAAGTATTGATTTTAAAATTCCCTATTTCAATTATACAGGATACGCCTCAAAAAAACAACTCCCATATTTGATGATCATTTGATGACTCCCAGCAGTCCGCCCATGTCCTCATAGAGTTCTTCCCTGGACTCGTCCTTTAAGATCACGGAGATATAAGGCGTACCGCTTGCGTCTCTGGAAAGCAGGAGCAGACAGTGTCCGGCTGCGCTGGTCGTCCCCGTCTTTCCGCCAACCACCGTCACGTTTGCCGGCGCTTCATAGGTTCCCCGCAGAAAGAGATTTGTGGTCTCCATCTCCAGAGATTTCTCCGTCCCGTCCGAAGCCGTGTAGACCGTATTGTAGGAAGTCATCTGTATGATCTGGCTGAACAGCTCATATTTCAGAGCTTCCTGAAAGATCAGATAAAGGTCATATGCCGTCACATAATGCTCGTCCTCCGTCAGACCGTTGGGATTCATGAAATGGCAGTTCGTGGCGCCGATCTCCTCCGCTTCCCGATTCATCAGCTCCACAAACTCCTCCACGGAACCGGACACCCCCTCGGCGATGAGGATCGCCGCATCGTTTGCCGAATAAATGAGCAGAATGTGCACCGCCTGATCGAGCGTCATCCTGTCCCCCGGCTTTAAGCCGCAGAGCACCGCGCCCTGTTCCGTGATCAGCACATTCTCCGAAGCGGTGTAAATATCGTCCGGGGAACCGTATTTGAGCGCGACAAGCGCCGTCATCACCTTGGTGAGGCTCGCCGGATGCAGTTGGTTGTTCACATTCTTTGCGTAGAGCGTCTCCAGATTCTTCGTGTCGAAGAGGGCTGCCGCCGCCACATGGGAGAGATCGATCCCCTCCGCAGGCACGTCTTTTGGCGCAACGCAGAGATCTTTCGCAAACGGCTCCAGCGTCTCCCTGTTTGTGATATTGATGAGCTGATAGCTGCTGACGCTCCCCTGCGCCTCGTAGGGCATATCATATTTTGCGCTCCCGCAGCCCGTCAATAACAGCACGGGCGCCAGAAGAAGCGCAGACAATTTAAGACTTATACATTTCACGCCACTCAAGGTCTCCTCTGTCAAGTGATTTGATCATAAGTTCCGCGGACGCCAGATTCGTAGCCAGCGGGATATTGTACCGATCGCAGAGCATGACCACATTGTTGACATCCGGCTCATGGGATTTCGGATAGAGCGGATCCCGCAGAAAGATCACCAGATCGATCTCATTGTGTTCGATCTGCGCCCCGATCTGCTGCACGCCGCCGAGATGCCCCGCCAGATACTTGTGAATGGTCAGATTGGTCACTTCCTCTATCAGGCGCCCTGTCGTCCCCGTCGCATAAAGCTCGTTCTTACTCAAGATCCCCCTGTAGGCAATGCAGAAATTCTGCATCAGTTTTTTCTTTGCATCATGTGCGATTAAAGCAATGTTCATTTGCTGACTCCCCTGTCGTTTTTGCACTGAAGCCGGACATTCATCACAAATCCGATCCCGATATACAGACTCACGAGCGATGTAAGCCCATAGCTGACAAACGGAAGCGGGATCCCCGTATTCGGGCTTGCAAAGGTAGCTACCGCAATGTTCAACATCCCCTGGAATCCGATCCAGGCGGCTACCCCTCCCGCAATGATCGTTCCGGCCAGGTCTTTTGCCTTCCTAGCTACCATAATACATTCAAATGAGATGAAAATCAATAACACAATTACGGTACAGCCGCCAATGAAGCCAAATTCTTCCCCGACGACCGCATAGATGAAGTCCGTCTCCACCTCCGCGATGAAATTTCCGTTTTTCACGGAACTGATCTCATTGGTGTTATATCCCTTTCCGTAGAGCATTCCCGAACCGATCGCCATAACGGAATTGTTCTGCTGATAGGCTTCGGTGGTCTCATACTCCTCCGGATAAAGAAAAGCCAGAATGCGGCGCTGCTGGAAATCACTGATCAGCTCCTGATCCGGCTGTAGGATCATTGTCAGAACAATGACAAATGCCGGAACCGCCACGGAGATAAACAGGATCACATACTTCCAGCTCACACCGCCCACAAACATCACCACGCAGAACAGGATCGCCACCATGATGCTGGTGGACATATCCGGCTGCTTGTAGATCAGATAGAGCGAGGGAAGAAACAGGAGAATACAGCTTCCGACGATCTTTAATTTTCCCATCTCGTCCTTATGTTTCATGATAAACTGCGCATAAAACAAAATTAACAGGATCTTCGCCGTCTCCGAGGGCTGGAACTGAATGCCGAACAGATTTAACCACCTCTGCGCCCCTCCGGCTTCCGCGCCGATGGTCCGCACCAGCCAGAGAAGAGCCAGATTGACCGCGTACATGATCCAGTAAAATTTTAAGATCACCGTATAATCGAACAGGGATATGACCAGCATCAGAAAAAAGCCGAACACCGCGCCCGCAAGCTGTCTGCTCTGTAACGATTCCTTGGCGCTGCCGATGGCAAGAATCCCGATCGCGGTGATCGCGACCACCAAAACGATCAATTTAAAGTCATAGTCCCTGATATGATAGTGCTTTAACATAACGCTCCTTTATCTATGATGAAATGAAGTGCAAGCAATCAGAACATACGTTCTGATCACTGTTTTATATCCAGGATCGGTATATTGGCATAGAGCGTCGGATTCTTGATCCCGTGCCCTTTTCCGCTTGTCTGCGTGATCTGGATCTCCATGCTCTTGGCGTCGATCTTCATGTACTTGGATATCACCTTGGCGATATCGTTCTTGATCATCTCCATCATCTCCTGCGAACAGTTGACCCTGTCGGAAATGAGCAGTATCTTCAGCCTGTCTTTGGCTATTTGTCTGGAGCTTTTCCGCTTTAACAGATTCTTAAACACGTCGATCCCCCCTAACCTTTATGGAAAATACCCGATACCTTCGCCCAGAACGAAACGCCCTTCTCAAAATCCAGAAAAGGGACTTCCTCGCCCAGCACCCGGTAACAGATATTCTGGTATGCCTTGCCCGCCAGCGTATTACTGCCCACAAGCGGTTCTCCCTGATTTGTGGCGATCACCACATTCTCATCGTCAGGCACTCTCCCAATGAGCGGTAAGGACAGGATATCCACCACATCTTCCGAGGACATCATATCGCCCCGCTTTATCATATCCTGCCGGATCCGGTTGATGATCAGATCCATCCTATGTATCTCATTGGCTTCCAAAAGGCCGATGATCCTGTCCGCATCCCGAATCGCCGAAACCTCCGGCGTCGTTACCACAAGCGCCCTGTCCGCGCCCGCAATGGCATTCTGAAACCCCTGCTCGATACCTGCCGGACAGTCCAGGATGATGTAGTCAAACTGATCCCGCAGATGGCTGATCATCCGCACCATCTGGGAGGGATTCACCGCGCTCTTATCCTTTGTCTGGGCGGACGGCAAAAGAAACAGGGTCGGGTAACGCTTGTCCCGAATGATCGCCTGTTTGATACGGCAGTTTCCCTCCACCACATCCACCAGATTGTAGACGATCCTGTTTTCCAGCCCCATCACCACATCGAGATTTCTGAGTCCGATATCCGTGTCGATCAGGATCACCTTTTTGCCCATAGCTGCCAGACCTGTTCCTACGTTTGCCGAAGTGGTGGTCTTTCCCACCCCGCCTTTCCCTGACGTGACGACAATCACTTCACTCATTGCAAAACCTCCATCCATTTCCTGTGAATTGTTATCGTCTACCCAACGGAGAAAATTTCTTTCATACCGGAAGATCGTTGAGTAATTCTTTGGTAATCGGCTCAATGATGACTCTGGCGTCCTTTACAT
>JAMPCE010000001.1:99012-170990 GCA_023666335.1 bacterium | reverse complement strand
TCGTTGAGTAATTCTTTGGTAATCGGCTCAATGATGACTCTGGCGTCCTTTACATAAGCAATCTTTGGCAGGATCTTCGGTTTGATCGACCATTTGCTCTGTTTCTCTGAAGTTTTATATTTGAAATCGCCGATCTTTAGCTTTTCCGGCGACATTTCAAGCGCGGCGACAAAGTGGCCCTCCTCGCCGTTTCCTCCGGCGTAAGCCTGTCCGTAGAGACCGCCCAATACCACGACGTCCTTGCTGGAGATGATGCAGGCTCCCGGATATACGTCCCCCAGCACGATGATGCTGTTTTCCGTCTCCAAAATCTGTCCGTCCTTTAACGTCCCTTTGTAGAACTGCCCGACATTCTCCATCGACTCCTGATGAAAGGTGGTCTTTTGCAGGGCGCGCACGAACGTCTTGTCCGTCTCGGAATCCTTTCCCATGATGCAGACGATGTTCAGTCTGGAATTAGCCGATATGGTGTCAATGATCTGCCGTTCCTCCTGTTCGGAAAGTTCCCGTCCCTCAAAGGAGACCACCATGCTGGCGTCCTTGAAAAAATTGGAGGATTCCCTGAATTTCATGGCGATCTCTTCGATCAGCTGTGAAAAAGCGATCTCGCTGTCCAGAAAGATGGAAAGCCCGTTTGGAAAACTCTTGATGATAACTGCATTTTTCATAAAATGATACCTCGATTCTCTCTCGCCGTGCCGCATCAATCGGCATTGATTGCACCGCCTGCCAGCTCGCCCGCCGTTCCGGTGATGATCTCATCTTCCTCTTTCAACCCGTAGTAATATTCGTACACATCCTTGGCAATCTGCGCCGCATAGTCGGAAGTATAACCGTTCGCCACACGCACCGCCACCGATATCTCCGGCGCTTCATAGGGCGCATAGCTGATGAAGAGCGCGTGGTTGGGACGGTTTCTGCTCTCCTGCGCCGTACCGGTCTTTCCGGCTACTTCGACGTCCAGATCCTCATAGTACGATTTGCTCTCCACCACCTGACGCATCCCCGCGTGAATGGCATTCCAGTAAGCGGAGTCCATATCGATGCGGTTTCTGACTTCCGCTTCGTTATCACGGATCAGCGCGCCGCTCTGGTCTTCCACCTTGTCCACCAATGTTAAATTATAACACGTTCCGCTGTTCGCGACGGTTGTAACATATCGCGCAAGCCCTGTTGTGGTATAGTTGTTCGTGCCGTGACCGATGGCGGAACGCACCGCGTCGATGTCGGAGATCCCCGGCGCATACTCCTCGATCTCCACGCCGGACGTCTCCGAAAGACCGTACATATCCGCATATTTTGCCAGCTTTTGTAAGCCGACGCTGTCATTGTAGGTATCTCCGACGATCCCCAGCCGATAGCCCACCTCGTAGAAAAAATAGTTACAGGAGTAGCGGATACCGCCCACCACGTTCAGGGAGCCGTGCGCGCCGGGATAAATATGACATCTGGGCGGCTGGGTGATCTTGTCGAAAACGCCCACACAGGTGATCGTATCCGCAGTCGTGATAACGCCCTCCAAAAGCCCCGCCGTGGCGGAAACAGGCTTAAAGGTAGAACCGGGCGCCGTGCGCTGCTGTGTGGCGTAATTTAACATCGGACTGGACAGGTCGCTTCGGAGTTTTGCAAAGTATGCCGCATCCACGCCGTTCGCCATGCGGTTATTGTCATAACTCGGATAGTCGGACAGCGCCAGCACATCGCCGGTATTAACATCCGTCACCACGATGGAACCCGAATACGGATCCAGAGCCAGCTGTGCCGGCGTCAGGTCAAGCTGCTCGATGCGGTTTCGCATAAACGCATAGGGCGTTTCCGCGCCCGCGTGAAACGCCTGAAGTTCCTCCTCCGGCAGCTCCACGATATTCTGCTCCAGCAAAAGGTCGCAGATCTGCCGTCCCGTGACCTCATCGTTCAGGATCATATAGCGGTAGATCCTTTTATCGAAATCCGCATCTTTATCCAGCACGTCGAAGATGTATTCCAGGATCTTGTCATAGATCTCCACGGAATCGGAATAGCGGGAATCAATGGCAAGTTTTGCCACATTGACCCAATTCTGCGCGATCGCATAATTCAAAAACTCGTTCAGGCTGATCACTTCGTCCCTGGTCCATGCGATATAGGTTGCGTCGTTCTTATCCACCACATCCTCCATAAGGATGTCCCTGTCGTAAAGGGCGGCAGTCAGGTAACTCTCGTAGACCTGATATTCTTCCGTCAACGCCTCGTAAGGGTTGCAGGAGACCAGAAGCTCGTCCTTGAGCGTCTCGAAGACCCGCGCCTTTTTATCCAGATAAGCCGCCTGCACCGCGTTTTCCGTCTCTCCCGCATATTCCGAGGTGAAGTGCGAGGTGTCGATCACGTTGTTGTTGATGCAGGCATAGTACACATCGTAGATCGGTATGGGGATATCCCCGCCGCTTCCGCCCTCCGGCGGTATATACTCTTTGATATTCTGGATCTTGGCAAGCAGGATGCTCGCAAGTTTGGATTCCAGGATATGGTAACATGCCTTTTGCAGCCCGGTGTCGATCGTCAGCGTAATGTCGTTTCCTGCCGTGGGAGCGATCCGGTCGCTGGTCTCCACCACTTTTCCCATATTGTCCACATGTACGGTCTCGGAACCTTTTTTTCCTTGCAGTTCCATTTCCATAGAAGCCTCGATGCCGGACTTTCCCACGGTATCGTTCGGATCATAGTCGGGATCTTCTTCCTGTAACGTCTGCAATTCTTCCTGATCCACGCGGCCCGTGTAGCCGATGATCTTCGCATAGTAGATGCTCTCGTTATATTTGCGTACCGTGCCTTCCGCGATGGATACACCGTCCAGACTGTCCTCGTTTTCCATGATGACGGCTACCGTCTCCGGAGAGACGTTTTCAGCCACCGTGGTGGCAATGTAACGCTGGTAGCTGTTGGCGCTCATGGCATAGCGGATGGTGAGGATCTTTAAGACTTCCTCTTTACTGAATCCCAGCCCCGGCACAAAGCTGTCGGCATCGTCATCGTCCGTGTAATCCCCGATCCCGTAGCGCGACGTGCCGCAGAGGTATTCGATCACCTCGTCGGGAGAAGCGCTCTTGTATTTCTCTTTCATGTCGTCAATCGAGGCATAGCCGTAAACATCCGCCAAGAAACGTAAGAGCTGCGTACCTTCCACGTTATAGCGGTACTCGCCGTTCTTGTCCAATTCAATGTGAAAATCATTGATCACATGATCTCCGTTCTCCTCGATCATGGCGATCAGACGGCTCACCGTATCGTTTAACTGCGCATTTTTGCGCCGCCCCGACTCGTACACATCCTCAATGGTGACCGCATAAGCCAGTTCGTTATAAGCCAAAAGATTCCCGTCCCGGTCAAGGATATTGCCGCGTGTGGCGGGCAGCGTCCTTTTTTTCGTGATCTTTAACTGGAAGTTATTATAAAACTCCTCTCCTCTGACGATCTGCAGATCAAAGATCACGGAGATCAGATAACCGCCCATCCCGAGGATCACCAGAAAGAGAACGATCAGCCGCGAAGTGACCATATTCATGAAATTTTCTTTAAACCGCTCTAAAAGTTCCTCAAACAAACTTTTTTCCGCTCCTCACTTCCTTGCGCTCAAGCCCCGTGTTGATCCAGAGAATGAGCGGGTATAAAAGCAGGGTGACCGCGATGGTATACACGATCTCCGGCAGAATCACATGCAGGACATAGTATGTAAATTCAAAGCGTCCCCGCAGCAGAAACAAAATAACATAACACCCGATACCATAGAGAAAATCGCTGCACAGGATCAGCGCCACGGGAAGCTTGATGTCCTGGGGATAAAAAATCCCCGCAAATTTCCCGTTCATATAACCGATGTACATATATAACAGCGCATAAAACCCGATCACGCTGGCAAAAAAGATATCGACCAGAAGCCCGCTGAAAAAGCCGATCAGAAGCCCCGTCTTCTCCCCGCGCATAAAGCCGAAAGAAGCCGTCAGCACGATCAGGAGATTCGGTACGACGCCCCCGAATGCAAGTGCACGGAATACCGTACATTGCAGCAGGAAACAGATGAAAATCAGTAATGCTGTAATAATACCGCGTTTCAATCTCATAAAATCTCCTCTTTTTAATCGGGGACGGTCTGTTTCAACTGCCGGATCACCAGCACTTCCTCCAGATGCTCAAAATCGACGGCGGGCGTAATATGACCCGATTTTGTCAGGTTGTTAGCGTCCGGCGCGATGGTGTTGATGTAGCCGATCAGGATCCCCGGCAGATACTTGTCACTGATATCGGAAGTGACCACTTTATCGCCCTCCACCACTACATCGTCGCTGTCCACAAGCTGCCCAAACTCGATCACGCCGGAGGCATACAGTTTCAGATTGCCGGAAACGATCATGTGATCGGCGCTTGCAAGCACCATCGCGCTCACGTTGGAATCGTCCGCGATGATGGACTTTACTTTCGCCCAGTTTGGTCCCACATCGACGATTCTTCCCACAAGCCCGCTTCCCGCCATCACGTTCATATCGACCGCGATGCCGTCCATCGCGCCCTTGTTGATGACAAAAGCGTGGAACCAGTTTCCGGAATCTCTGGCGATGATGCGCGCTCCCGTCATCTCGTACTCGTCGTACTGCGCGTCCAGACTGTATAGCTCCCGCAGATTGGTCAGCTCATAGCGGTCCTGCTGGAGTCTGGTATTCTCGATCGTCAGTTCATCCACCTGTCTTTCCAGTTCTTCGTTTCGCGCGATCAGTTCCCGGATCTGCACCAGTTCCTCGGAGCGGCCGGAAAGCCAGCTTCCCACCACGCTGATCCCCTCCTCAAAGGGAACCACGATATAACCTGCCACCGCAGACAGCGGACCGCTGAATATCTTGGTGTTAAAGGTCAAAAGCACCAAAGCGGTGCAGAGGATTGTTAAAATAAAAAGGAGATATTTACCGGGTAACGTAAATTTTTCTCCTTTTTTCCTGACGATTGGACTCATTTACTCATTCCTTCTATGGCGTAAGCTACCGATTTATAGTTATCGTCCTTAATGATCCGGGCGAGCCCCAGCGCTACGCTGGTCACGGGATTTTCGGAGACATTTACCTGTAATCCCGTGCCTTTGCTCATCATCTGGGCGAACTTGCTCACCTGGGAAGCGCCTCCCGTCAGATAGATCCCGTGGCGGTAGATATCCGCCGCAAGTTCCGGGGGCGTACGCTCCAAGATCACCTTGATATTGTCAATGATGGCGTTAAAATGCTCTACCAGACATTCGTCTACCAGAGCGGTCGGAATCTCGCGCTCCACGGGAAGCCCCGTCACGATGTCGCGTCCGTAGACGAGCGCCCCCTCGCCCTCCCGTTCCAGATCGAGGAGCGAAGTCTTTACGATCTCCGCCGTCTTGCCGCCTATGATAAGGCTGTATTCCCTCCGGACCGCGGCTTTGATCGCCTCGTCGAACTTCCTGCCGCCCACCTTGATCAGACGGCTTAAGACAATGCCGCCCAGCGAGAGAATGGATATCTCCGTAGTGTCAAAGCCGACGTTTACCACGATGACGCCCTGTGAATTTTTCACGTCGATTCCAAGTCCCAGACCGTCCGCCACGGCTTTATCCACCATCATGACCCGTTTTGCCTTGACGTTGGACTCCTTGATCAGATCTTTGAACGCGCGCTTCTCCACTTCTGTCACATCCCAGGGGACTGCGATATAATAGTCGGCAGGGCGGATATTATTGCGCATCATACCGTTCAGGAAATATTTGACTAATGTTTCCATATTCTGGATATCCGCGATCACGCCGTTGCTTAAAGGATAGGTAATGTTGATATTGCCCGGCGCTTTCTCGTACATCTCGAACGCCGCGTCGCCGTACGCAAAGAGCGTCCGCTTGTTCTCGATCGCGATCATGTTCTTTTCCACGAAAACGTCGTCGTCCGCGCGGTTGTAGATCTTGATGTTGCTGGTGCCAAGGTCGATTCCAAATGCATTGTTTGCCAAGGTAAATTTACCCCTTTCTCTCTTTTACTGCCTCTCTATTCCCTTTCGGAATATGACATGTCTGTCAGTAATTTGCTCTCCCGAAAACTGAAATAACAGTTGTCGCCGAGGATGATGTGATCCAAAAGCGGGATATCTGCCATAGCGCCCACCCGCCCGATGCGCTCCGTGATCTCGAGATCGTTTCCGCTCGGCGTCGGATCTCCGCCCGGATGGTTGTGCAAAAGCATGATATATGCCGCCCCGCCGCGAAACGCATGCGCGTAGACCTCTCTCGGCGACAGGAGGGAGGCGTTCACCGTGCCCTTGGAGAGGACTTCCTCTCCGGTCAGGTGCAGCGCGGAATCCAGAAGCAGCAGCCTGATATACTCCACATTCTCATGTCGAAACTGCTCCATATAATAGTCCGCCACCGTGTAAGGCTCCTGAAACGACAGGCTGCCTCTGGCTTTCGCCCGCGCCATCCGCCTTGCAAATTCGGCGACCGCTTTCAGCTGCACCGCTTTCACGGAGCCGATGCCCTCGATTCGCCTAAGTTCCCGCTCAGGGATGTGATAGAGACCGAGCAGACCGTTCCCGTAGCGGGCTGTCTGGGCAAGCACCCGCTCCCCGAGCGCCTTTGCGCTCATGCCCTTCGTTCCCGTCCGCAGAAGAATCGCCAGAAGTTCCGCGTCCGTCAGATTTTCAGCGCCCAAAGCCGCAAACCTCTCGTAGGGGAGGTCTTGCAGCCTGTAATATTCATTGTTCTCATTCTTGCCTGATTTCATGCAGTCTCTTTCCCGACAGCTTCTCTCCAAAAGCGCGGGGACAACGCCCCTATAAAACCGCTAGATCAGACGGTATATGACGATCGCCAGCGCGATCCCGATGATGCCTGCTATCGTGAGCCTGATCGAAAGCCCGAACGTGAGGGTCATGATCCCCATATCCAGCACCAGCGGCTGGGACAGACCGAAAGACTGCCCGTAGTTCAGCCATGTGTCGGGGAAAAGGCTTCCGATAAAGCCGCCGAGCACGATCCCCGCCAGGATCAGCAGGAAGCAGGCCCAGTTATTCTTTCGCATAAGAGGTGAATCTCCTTTCTCCAACGCTCATTTTAGCACAATCGGGGGGTGATGTACACAAAAAAGAGGAAAAAATTTACATATTGCGAGCACGGACGAAGCGCCCATTCCTTGTCGGCGCGCTCTCGCTCCGGTCACAGCACAGCGGACACTAAGCTCGCAAAAACCTCGCTAAGTGCCGGTGCTGTTTTAGGACCTCCGCCGGAATGGGTGCTCCGTCCGTGCATTTCATTTTTTCAATCACAATTTGCATATCCCGCAGTCTACAAGATTTTGCAGACTTTTTAAGATGCCGAACTTTGCGTGGGGAAAGGTCAGGCCTCCCTGAAAGTACACCGCGTAGGGCGGCGCGATGGGACCGTCCGCCGAAAGTTCGATGGAGGAACCGGACACGAAAGCGCCCGCCGCCATGATGACTTTCGAATCGTACCCCGGCATATCCCAGGGTTCCGGCTTCACGAAGCTGTCCACGGGCGCAGCCGACTGGATACCCTCGCAGAAAGCGCAGACCCCCTCCGGCGAGCCAAGCGTCACCGCCTGGATGATATCGTGGCGGCTCTCTTTGCCGTCCGGCACGACGGGAAAGCCCAACCCCTCATAGAGATTCGCCGCAAAGACCGCGCCCTTTAGAGCGGACGCCGTCACCGTGGGCGCCAGAAACAAGCCCTGATAAAAGGCGGGGAGGACGCCGAGCGACGCGCCGACTTCCTTGGCAAGCCCCGGAGACGTCAGCCGGCATGCCGCGTTCTCCACATATTCGTCTTTTCCTGCGATATAACCGCCGACGGGCGCAAGACCGCCGCCGGGATTTTTGATGAGCGACCCGACCACCAGATCCGCTCCCACTTCGGAAGGCTCTGTGGTCTCCACAAACTCGCCGTAGCAGTTGTCTACCATCACGATGAGTTCCGGTTTAATCTGTTTCACAAAGGCGATCAGTTCCCCGATCCTTGCCACGGACAGGGTCGGTCTGGTCTGGTATCCCTTGGAGCGCTGGATCGTGACCATGCGGGTGCGCTCCCCGATGGCGGCGCGGATGCCCTCATAATCGAAATCCCCGTTCGGCAGAAGATCCACCTGACGGTAGGTGACGCCGTACTCTGCGAGCGACCCTCTCGAAGGACGGATGCCGATGACCTCCTCTAACGTATCATAGGGCTTTCCCACCGGAGACAACAGCTCGTCGCCGGGCCGCAGATTGCTCATGAGTGCCAGCGCCAGCGCATGGGTGCCGCAGGTGATCTGTGGGCGCACCAGCGCAGCCTCCGTCCGAAAAACATCGGCATACACGGTTTCCAAAGTATCGCGCCCCAAGTCGTTATATCCGTAACCCGTGGTTCCCATCAGACAGGCTTCACTGACACTCGCCTCATGCATAGCCCGGATCACCTTGAGTTGATTGAACTCTGCAACTTCATCAATCTGCGCGAACCGCTCCCGCAAATCCGCCAGGATCTTTTCCCCATAACGGTACACTTTTTCCGAAATGCCGAACCATTCATAATAACGGTACACTTTTTCTGAAACTTCGGGCTTCTCATATGTTTTTATCTGCACATCTCCCTGCATGCCCCTATTTCCTCCATTTTTCCGAAGCAGTTTCTGTCTTCTTTCTTTTTGGCTGCGTTTTATCACTCTTTTTTCGTTATATATCGTATGTTATTTCGATATATCCCATAAAATAACGCCGCTTATTCCAAATAACACCCTCTATGAAATCGCAATTTCGTCTTTCCTTTCTTTCGCACCGTCCAAAAACGGCGTATTTATCGCATTTGTTCAATCCCTACAGGATGATCTGCTTTTCGCGCAGGATTTCCTGCATCAAATTTATCTGGCTTTGACCGTTTTGGTCAATCTCCTGTTTTTCCAGCCAGATCACGTCTTTTTCCCGCCGAAACCAGGTAAGCTGCCGCTTGGCAAAGTGTCTGGTATCGCGCTTGATCCGGTACACCGCCTCCTCCAAAGACAGCTCTCCGTCAAGGTATTGCAGGATCTCCTTGTAGCCGAGGCCCTGCATGGAGACCATGTCCCTTGTGCATCCCATCTCCTTTAAGGTCTGCACCTCCTCCACAAGCCCCGCCGCCATCATTCGATCGACGCGCAGGTCGATCTTTTGGTAGATTCTCTCCCGCTCTTCATTCAGAACAAAATAGGCGAAGCGGTAGGGAGAAACATTCTGCCGCTGGGTCTCATTGTGCTTAGAGATTGGCTGTCCCGTCTTTTCATAAAACTCAAGCGCCCGAATGACACGCTTGACATTGTTGGCATGAATGCTCTCGCAGGCTTTCGGGTCTACAGCCCGCAATCTTTCATAAAGGGCTTCCGGTCCCTCTTTCTCTGCAAGCCCAGCAAGTTCCTTTCGCAGGGAAGCGTCCTCGTCGTTTTCCGTAAAATCAATGTCGTAAAGCACCGCCTGAATATAAAAGCCCGTGCCGCCCACCAGAATGGGAATGCTGCCGCGCTCATAAATTTTCTCCATCGCTTCTTTTGCAAGCTTCTGAAAGACCACCACGTTAAAGCTTTCCGTCGGTTCCAGCACGTCGATCAGATGATGCGGCACGCCCGCCATCTCCGCTTCCGTGATCTTTGCGGAACCGATATCCATATGGCGGTAGACCTGCATGGAGTCGGCGGATACGATCTCGCCGTCTATGGCTTTTGCCAGTGCGATCGACAGGGATGTCTTTCCCACCGCCGTCGGGCCTGTCAAAATGATCAGCGGTTTCTTCTCTGTTTCCATTTTAGACAATCCTCTTAAATTTCCGCTCCAGCTCATTCTTTGACATGGAGATGATGGTGGGTCTGCCGTGTGGGCAGTTATACGGATTTTCCAGCGTCAGCAGTTCATCTAAAAGCGTCTCCATCTCCGCCCGGCTCATGCGCATATTGCCCTTTACCGCAGCCTTACATGCCATCGTCGCAATGCGGATGCGGATGCTCTCGGGCGTACCCGTGACCGCCTCGTCCGCCAGTTCGTCCAGCACTTCGCCAAAAAATTCCGCTTCCCCGTACCCGTAAAGATCCATCGGCACGCCGCGGATGCAAAAATCGTTTCCGCCAAACTCCTCCACCAAAAAGCCCAGCGCCTCAAAATCCGCGCGGTGCGCCAAAAGACACTCTTTCTCCCGATTACTCAGAGTCAGGATCGTCGGGGGATTCAAGGCTTGCGTCGGAACATCCTTTTCGAGGAAATGCTTCATCAACCGTTCGTATTTTACTTTCTCGTGCGCTGCGTGCTGGTCCACGATCAAAAGTTTCTCCTCGTAGACGATGAGCCAGTAGGTCTCAAAGATCTGCCCGATGATCTCAAACTGCGGTCGGGTCTCCTGCGAGAGAATACGGCTTTCAAAGAGGTTTATCTGCTCCGCCGATTCCGTAACATCTGTTATGTTTGGAGCTGCCAGCGTTTTTTCCGATTCGCCGTATGTGGGTATGTTCTGCCGCAGCAGATTTTTCTCCCGCAGCGGCAGTCCCTGTGCTTCCCGCATCCCGGAAAGCCGCCGCTCCTCAAAAGGCTCCGGCGCCGCCGCACGCTCCCTTGCCTGCGCCATTTCCGCCGCCGCGCGTTCTTTTCTCTCCGTCCCGTCCGCAAGCGCGACCTCGGGGATCATCTCCCGCCCGTGCAGCGCCTCATACACGGCATCTTTCACCGCCTCATGAAAAGCAGGCGCGTCAGCAATACGAACTTCCAGTTTGGATGGATGCACATTCACATCGATCTTCTCCGTGTCGATCGCAAAGTGCAGGATACAGAACGGGAACTTGTGCTGCATCAGATACTCGCGGTAACCCTCCTCCACCGCCTTGCTGATCAGGGCGCTGCGGATGTAACGCCCGTTGATGTAAAAGATCTCGAAAGAACGGTTGGCGCGGTTGATCGCAGGCTTCCCCAAAAGCCCTGTCATGCGCATCCCCTCCGTCTCACAGGAAAAATCGAGCAGTTCTCCGGATATCTCTTTCCCGTAGATGCGGTAGACGATCTCCCGCAGATCCCCGCTCCCCGTCGTGTAAAATTTTGTCTGTCCGTTTATGAGAAATTTGAAAGAGACTTTCGGATTCGACATCGCCAGATGTTCCATCAGTTCCGCCACATAGGAGCCTTCCGTGCGCGGCTGTTTCAAAAACTTCTTTCTCGGCGGCGTATTAAAGAACAGATTGCGCACGATCAACGTCGTGCCTGTCGGCGCGCCGATCTCCTCCCGCTCTTTCTCTATGCCGCCCTCGATCACATAGCGGATCCCCGTCAGTTCCTCCGGCGTCTTCGTGACCAGCTCCACTTGCGCCACCGCCGCAATGCTGGCGAGCGCCTCCCCGCGGAATCCGAGACTGACCAAACTGGTCAAATCTTCGACAGACGATATCTTGCTGGTGGCATGGCGCAGAAAGGCATTTTCCACCTGCGATTTCTCGATACCGCCGCCGTTGTCCGTGACCCGTATCAAGGTCGTTCCGCCCTCCCTGATCTCCACCGTGACCGCCGACGCCCCGGCGTCTATCGCGTTCTCCACCAGCTCCTTCACCACACTTGCCGGCCGCTCCACCACCTCTCCGGCGGCAATCTTATCTATCGTCTGATGATCTAATATGTTTATTTTTGCCACGATTTCATCTTCCTCTCACTATCCCTATCCGTCATTAGGTAATTGCGAAACTCAACATAATGTATAAAGAATTGTGCAAATAGGATAACCATAAGCAGACCCTTGGAGAGCGTCAGCGCTTAACGAGGTACGGAGTTGCGCAGCAACTCCCGAGTTTAGCGTCTGTTACGCTCGGAATGGAGCGAAAGCGCGTCTGCGTTGGTTATGCTATTTGTACAATCTCAACACACTGAAATGAGTTTCGCCCTCAGCCCCATCTGTTTTTCAATTTATTCTGCAGCCGATACAGCGTATTGAGCGCATCCACGGGCGTCAGATTACTCACGTCGATCTCCTTTAACTCCCGCACCACATCCTCGTCCGTCACGGTGTCAAACAGCGAGATCTGCTCCAAGTCCACCTCGTCGTAATGAACGGGCTTTTTCCGCTCACCCCCTGCGCGGTCCACCTCGATGTTCTGCACCCGCCCGGTGATATCGTTATCACTCAGCTGCTCCACGATCTCCTTCGCCCGGTCGATGACCATATCCGGCACGCCCGCAAGCTTTGCCACCTGGATGCCGTAACTCTTGTCCGCCCCGCCTTTTACGATCTTTCTTAAGAAAACGATGTCGTCGCCTTTCTCTTTGACGGCGATGCAGTAATTGTTCACGTTGTCCATCTTGCCTTCCAGTTCCGTCAGCTCGTGGTAGTGGGTGGCGAACAACGTTTTTGCGCCCAATAATTTACGGTTACTGATATGTTCAATCACTGCCCAGGCAATGCTCAAGCCGTCAAAAGTGGAAGTCCCCCTGCCGATCTCGTCCAGCACCAGCAGGCTGTCCGGCGTGGCGTTTCTTAAGATATTTGCCACCTCGTTCATCTCCACCATAAAGGTAGACTGACCGCTTGCCAGATCGTCGGAAGCGCCCACGCGGGTAAAGATCCTGTCCACGATGCCGATATCCGCCTTTTCGGCAGGCACAAAAGAGCCGATCTGCGTCATCAGCACAATGAGCGCCACCTGCCGCATATAGGTGGACTTTCCCGCCATATTGGGACCTGTGATCACGGCGATACAGTGCTTCTTGTCGTCCAGGTGGGTGTCGTTTGCAATAAACATATCGTTGCGGATCATCTGCTCCACCACCGGATGGCGCCCCTCTTTGATATCGATCACGCCCTTTTCGTTTAAGGCAGGTCTCACATAATGATTCTGCTCCGCCACAAAGGAAAGGGAAGTAAAGACGTCGAGCTTCGCCACCGCTCTTGCCGTCTTCTGGATCCGCTCCACCTCCCCCGCGACCGTGTCGCGGATCTCGCAGAACAGATCGTACTCCAGCCCGAAAAGCTTATCCTCCGCATTCAGAATGGAATCTTCCAGCTCTTTCAGGCGCGGGGTCGTGTACCGCTCCGCATTCACGAGCGTCTGTTTCCGCACATAGTCCTCCGGCACCTGATCCTTGTAGGAGTTTGTGACCTCAAAGTAATAGCCGAACACCTTGTTATACTTGATGCGCAGATTCTTGATCCCCGTGCGCTCCCTGTCCTCCTCTTCTAACGCCGCCAGCCACTTCTTGCCGTCCGTCTTGGCGCTTCGCAGGGCGTCTATGGTCTCATGAAAGCCCTCCCGGATGATGCCGCCCTCCTTTAAGGCAAGGGGAGGTTCCTCCTCGATCGCACTTTGGATGAGCGCATGGATATCTTCCAGCGGGTCCATGTCTGCATAAATTTCCCGCAAAAGAGGCGCGTCAAACTCGGCAAGGATCGTCCGCAGGGATGGCAGCATGGCAAGCGAATTGCGGAAAGCGATCAGATCCCGCGGATTGGCGGTCTTATAACTCACTTTCCCGAGCAGACGCTCCAGATCGTAGATGGTGTTCAGATATTCCCGCAGCTCGTCCCGATCCACATTCTTTTTACAAAGCGCTTCCACCGCGTCCAGCCGCTTCGTGATCCGCTCTTTGTCGATCAGGGGCTGTTCTATGTATTTCCGCAAAAGTCTGCCGCCCATAGCAGTCTTTGTGCGGTCCAGCACGCCGAGAAGCGAACCTTTTTTCTGCTTTTCCCGAAGCGTCTCGATCAGCTCGAGATTCCGTCTGGTCGAACTGTCGAGCAGCATATACTTGCTGGTCAGATAGGGGTAGATATGGGTGAAATGGGAAAGAGAAGTCTTCTGCATCTCGTAGAGATACTGTAAAAGCGCTCCCGCCGCGATCATGCCTGTCGGAAAGTCCGCGATCCCCAGCCCTTGCAGGCTGTTTACGCCAAAATGCTTCATCAGATGTTTTTTGCAGCCGTCCTCGTCAAAATAATGCGGCGGCAGAGAATACACGCTCACGTTCAGACGGTTTTTTAAGTCCTCGATATCGAATCCGCTGACAAAGAACGGTTCGTTGCAGATGATCTCCGAGGGCGCGTATTTGTTGATCTCGTCCTGGAGTCTGCGGATATCTTCCAGCTCCGTCAGATAATAGTCTCCCGTGGTCACGTCCGCCACGGACATTCCGATCTTTCCCGGAAAATAAGCCACGCAGACCAGATAATTGTTCTTCGTGTCGTCCAGCGCCTGTAGATTCAGATTCGTACCCGGCGTCACGATGCGGATCACTTCCCGCTTTATGATGCCCTTTGCACTCTTCGGATCCTCCACCTGTTCGCAGACCGCAACCTTATATCCCTTTGCGACCAGCTTGCTTAAGTACCCGTCCACCGCGTGGTAAGGGACGCCGCACATGGGCGCACGTTCCTTAAGCCCGCAGCTCTTTCCCGTCAGTGTCAGTTCCAGTTCCCTGGACGCCGTGACGGCATCCTCATAGAACATCTCGTAAAAATCCCCCAGCCGATAAAACAGGATACAGTCCTGATATGCTTTCTTCGTCTCCAGATACTGCTGCATCATGGGTGTCAGTTCAGCCATTGGTTATCAACCATCTTTCCCAGTCTCGTGTGTTTTGATTGACCTAGCCAGTCAACCATATGCCCTGTATAATAAAAACCATGACAGCGGTCAAGCACCACCATAACAAATTTTCCTACCAGTCTCCTGTCCGCCTTAAAGTGCACCAGCATATTGTTGGAGAGCCGCCCTGTCACAAACGCCGGATCCTGCTCGTTCACTTCTTCCACCAGCGCCTCCATCGTCCTTCCTTTCAAAAGCGCCGCCCTTTCTCTGGCTGTCTCCTGCACGACGGAAAGGAGCTTGTCAAACCCCTCCCGCACGACCTCTTCCGGCACCTGATCTTCCATAGACGCCGCGGGCGTTCCCGTCCGCCTGGAATAGATAAAGGTGAAAGCGTTGTCGTACTGCACCCGCCGCACCACATCGATCGTCTCCTCCACATCCGCAAGCGTCTCCCCCGGAAAGCCCACGATCAGATCCGTAGTGATCGCAATATCCGGAATCTCCTTTTTCAGCTTGTCCACGAGAGCCAGATACTGCGCTTTCGTATACTGCCTGTTCATGGCTTGCAAGATCCTGTCGGAGCCTGCCTGCAAGGGCAGATGCAGATGACGGCATATCTTTGTGGAATCCCGCATCACCGCGATCAGGTCATCGGAAAGGTCTTTCGGATGGGACGTCATAAAACGGATACGCCTAAGTCCCTCGATCTGCTCGATCTTACGCAAGAGCTCTGCAAACGTGATCGGCTGCGCCAATGTCTTTCCGTAGGAATTGACATTCTGCCCCAGCAGCATGATCTCCGCCACGCCGTCCTCCACCAGTTCTTCGATCTCCCGCAGGATATCCTGCGGCTCCCTGCTCCGCTCCCTGCCGCGCACATAGGGCACGATGCAGTAACTGCAAAAGTTGTTACAGCCGAACATGATGTTGACGCCCGATTTATAGCTGTATTTGCGCTTTACGGGAAGATCTTCGACGATCCGGTCGGTGCCCTCCCAGATTTCCGCCACCATCCCTTCGCTCTCGTATGCCTTTGCCAGAAGCCGCTTAAAATCAAACAGATTGTGCGTGCCGAAGATCAGATCTACGAAACGATAGCTTTTTTTGATCTTTTCGACCGCCTCCCGCTCCTGCATCATACAGCCGCAGAGGGCGACTTTCAGGTATGGTTTCTTCTTTTTCAGGCTGTTTAAGACCCCCAGCCGCCCGTAGACGCGCTGGTTAGCGTTGTCCCGCACCGTGCAGGTATTGTAGAGGACAAAGTCCGCTTCCTCCTCGGCCTCGACCAGCTCATGCCCGCTCGCAAGCAGGATTCCCGCCAGTTTCTCGGAATCCCTCGCGTTCATCTGGCAGCCGAACGTGACCACGCAGGCTTTCGGAGGCGCGCCGTGTAAATGCACAAAAGCCGCCACCGCTTCGCGGCAGCGTTCCATATCTTCGTCAAAACATTCTGTTTTTATCGTCTGCTCGTCCTGCAATGTGTGTTCTCCGTTTATTTTTCATTTATTGATAAAAGGTCCGCAGCACCTTGATCAGATACGCCGCATCTTTTGCGCCCGCCGTCTCCAATGCCGAGTGCATGGCAAGCTGCGGCAGTCCGATATCCACCGTATTGACCGACACCTGCGACATCGCGATATTGCCAAGCGTAGACCCGCCCACGATATCCGCGCGGTTCGCATAGGACTGGAACGGCACGCCCGCCCTGTTGCAGAGATCTTTCATCACGGCGGCTGAATAGGCGTCCGTGGCATATTTCTGACTGCCGTGGTACTTGATCACGATACCCCCGTTCAGTACAGGTCTGTTCGTCTCGTCCGCTTTCTCCTTGTGGTTCGGGTGAACCGCGTGCGCGTTATCCGCGGAAATGAGAAAACTGTCCGCAAGCATGCAGCGATATTCCTCCGCGCCGATCCCCAGCCCGCCGCTGATCCGTTCCAGCACATCTTTCAAAAAAGTGGACGCCGCGCCCTGTTTCGTGCCGCTCCCCACTTCTTCATTGTCAAATACCGCGCATAGGTTTACATAACTTTCCGGCATTTCCTCCGCAAGCGCCGTGATCCCCGCATACGCGCATTCGAGGTCGTCCAGCCTCGGTCCCGCAATAAACGCATCGTCTATCCCGATCAGGCGGCATCTGTCCCTGTTATACAAAAATAAGTCGCTGCCCAAAATCTCCGTTTCTCTCACACCAGCCGCTTTCGCGATCTGCGCCGCAAAATGCTCTTTGCCGGACGCTTCTCCGATGATCGGCTGCATATCCGTCTGGGGATTGTATTCAACGCCCTTATTCATATCCCGGTTCATATGGATCGCCAGATTGGGAATGATCGCCGTGTCCCTGTCCAGATCGACCAGACAACTGCGCAGGTCATCCCCGTCTTTGACGATGACTCTGCCCGCTACGGAAAGCGGTCTGTCCAGCCATGTAGAAAGGATCATCCCGCCGTACTTCTCCACATTCAGCTTGCAATACCCCGAATCCGCCGCGATCTCCGGCGACTCCTTGATCTTAAAACACGGCGAATCGCTGTGCGCCGCCGTCATATGAAAGCCCGACGGCTTTTGGGACGGTACGGTAAACGCAATCAGGGAAGAACCGTTTCGGTTTACATAATATTTCCCACCCCTTTCGATCGTCCACCTTTCCCGCTCCGACAGCCCGACAAATCCCTTTTCCTCCAACATCTTCTCCAGATTCGCCACCGCGTGGAAACTCGTCGGGCTTTTCTCTATAAAAGTAAACATTTTTTGCAGACTATTCTCTTTCATACTACTACAGTCTTTCCTAAACTTATTTTTTAAAACTTAATTTTCTATGGTTAATCATGGCGAAACGTTCTCAACGTAAATCTAATGATGCAAATCGTATAACCATAAGCAGACCCTTGGAGAGCGTCAGCGCTTAACGAGGTTCGGAGTTGCGTTGCGATGGAATTGCGACACAACTCCCGAGTTTAGCGTCTGTTACGCTCAGAATGGAGCGCAAGCGCGTCTGCTTATGGTTATACGATTTGTATCATTTCAACCACCGCAGATGCGTTTCGCACTTAATTAATTCAGACACTTGCAGCAAGCTACTGCTAACGCCCCCGGCCCGATATGACACGCAATACTAAGCGACAGCGGATCCATATGCACGGCAAACCCCGGGAACGCTTCCTCCACTTCCCGCTTGAGCTGCTCTGCCGCCGCCCTGTCATGCGTATAAGCGATCTGCAAATGGATATTATCAGGCGTGGCGCCGCCAAACCGCTTCTCCATATCGCTGCGGATCGCATTGATCATAATGCTCTTACCCTGGGAGACCGTCCTTGCTTTCGCAAAAGCATCCAGCTTCTCGCCCTGGATCTGCAGCACGGGCTTTAATTTCAGGATCGTCCCCAGCGCTGCCGCAGCAGGCGTGATCCTGCCGCCCTTTTTCAAGTAATAGAGGGTGTCAAGCATGATGTAAATGCTGGAATTGAACTTATCCTCTTCCAAAATGTCCCTGATCTTGGCTGCGCCGAAACCTTTCTCCGCAAGCATCTTAGCGTCGAACGCCGACTGCCTCTGTGTCACGGAGATCCGCTGGTTATTGACCACCTGTACCTTTCCGTCATAGTCCTCCGCCAGCATGAGCGCGCTCTGACAGGAACCGCTTAAGCCGCTCGACATGGGAATATGCACGATCTCGTCATGCGTCAAAAGCGCCTCGTCCCAGAGCTTTAAAACAGACTCGGGGCTTGGCTGGCTGGTGATCACATCCGCATTTTCGGCAAGACGCTTATAAAACGCCTCCTGCGTCAGCGTGATATCTTCAAAGTAAGTCTCCTCGTTTATCATAAACGGCATCGGCAGCACATAGATTCCGTACTCCTTTGCCTGCGCCTGCGTGATGCCGCTGTTACTGTCCGTGATGACCGCTACCTTTTTCGCCATATCCGCTCCTTTATCCGCCATACTGCATTCATAAGTTGTCGATTCCGTTTTGTATGTCTGACTGTAATCAGTTTACCGTCAGATACTCCTAAAGTCAACCTCATTTCCGCCTGCGGCAAGTTTCCCCTCAAGACTTCTTTTCAGCCCCTCGTGCTCTTTTTGCATAAGTTCCGGGTCCTCTAACAGGATGCGGTCCGCCCAGTCGCTCGCGCTTTGCAGGATCGCCGCGTCCTGATAGATATCGCCCAGCGCAAACTGCATCTCGCCGCTCTGCCGGATGCCGAAAAGGTCCCCCGGTCCGCGCAGGGCAAGGTCCTTTCCCGCGATCACAAAGCCGTCGTTCGACTCGTTCAAAATCTTTAACCGTTCCATCGTCTCCAGCTTTTCGGAGGCGCTGATAAAGATGCAGTAGGACTGCTTGTCGCCGCGACCCACCCTGCCTCTGAGCTGGTGAAGCTGCGCCAGCCCGAACCGCTCCGCGTTTTCGATGAGCATCACCGTGGCGTTTGGCACATTGATTCCTACCTCGATCACGGTGGTGGAAACCAGCACGTCGATATCGTGCGCCTCGAAAGCCTCCATGATGCGGTTTTTCTCCGCAGACCGCATCCTGCCGTGCAGAGCGGCAACCCGAACCGACGGCGGAAGCGCTCCCCGCAGCTTTTGGGTGTAAGTGCCCACATCCTCGAGTTCCTGCGACTCCCCCTCCTCCACCATCGGGCAGATCACATAAGCCTGACTGCCGGACGCCACTTCTTTTTCAATAAAATGATAGGCTGTATTTCGATAATTTGTGTTCACTACACAGTTTTTAATTGCCAGTCTGTCCGCCGGCAGTTCATCCAGCACGGAAATGTGCAGATCCCCGTAAAGAATGATGGCAAGCGTCCTTGGAATGGGCGTCGCGCTCATCACCAGCACATGGACGGCGCTTCCTTTCTCCATCAGGCTCTCCCGCTGCCTGACGCCGAAGCGGTGCTGTTCATCCGTGACGACGAGCGCAAGGTTTCGATACGCGACTTTCTCCTGAATCAGGGCGTGCGTCCCCAGAATGATATCCGCTTCGCCGCTCTCGATCGCTTCATAGATTTCCCGCCTGCTCTTTCCGGTGACCGAACCGGTCAATAAAACCGGATGAATCTCCAGCCCGTATTTCTTTTTCAGCGCGCAAAGACTCTCATAATGCTGTCTGGCAAGCACCTCCGTCGGCGCCATCATCGCCCCCTGACAGCCGTTTGCCACGCACATGATAAGAGAAAGAAACGCAAGGATGGTCTTGCCGGAACCGACGTCCCCCTGGATCAGGCGGTTCATCACGCTTTCCCCGCACAGGTCGTCCTGAATCTCCCGCCACACCCGCTCCTGCGCCCCCGTCAGGCGGTAAGGCAGCGCTTCGATCAGCCGTTTCGTCTGCGCCACTTCCAGCATGGGGTGGGCGTTTTTCTCCCGCTCGCCCGCCTCTTTCATCCTGCGGACTGCCAGAATGAACTGAAAGAACTCCTCGAACACAAGCCGTCTTCTCGCTTCCGTAAGCGTCTCCCGATTCGTCGGAAAGTGCATCTGCGCGACCGCTTCCGAAAGACCCATAAATCTTTCTTTTTTACAAATCTCCTCCGGCAGCGCATCCTCCGCAAAAGCCACCAGCCCGATCGCCTGTCTGACCGCTTTGGTGACGGCATTGTTGGTAAGCCCTTTCGTGACGGCATAGCGCGGCTGCAAAGCGTCCATAAGCTTCCCGTACTCCTCCGGCTTATAGATCTTTGCCTGTTCCATGAAAAACCGCTCTTTTCCCCGATGCAGCCGCCCTCTGAAAAAGTAGGGAACGCCGCGCTTTAAGCTGTTTTTCAGATACGGCATATTAAAGTAGGTCAGAGAAAGCGTCCCGCCGCCCGCGCAGGACACCTGAAAACCCGTAATGGAAAGCCCGCGCACATGCCTTGTCGCCACATTGCCCAAAAGCCTGCCCTCCACCGTCACAAGTTCCTCCGGCTGCGCCGAGGCAAGCGCAACGGGTTCCGAAAACTGTTCGTAATCTCTCGGATAATAGCGGACCAGCTCCTCCGCCGTAAAAATATGCAGTTTTTCAAAGAGGGCGGCGGTTTTGTCACCGACGCCCTTCAAAGATCTGATATCCATATTGCTCCGCTTTCGGCTACTCCGCCGAGATGATATAATAGTAGATCGGCTGCCCGCCGTACTGTAATTCGATATCGCAGTCGGGATACTTTTCGGAAAGGCGCCCGCTCAACTTCTGCGCGTCGTCCTCGTCGATCTCTTCCCCGTAGTAAATGCTGATCAGCTCCTTATCCGGCGTCATCATAGCCTCCGCCATCTCAAGCGTCACGCTTAAGATGGACGTGCCGACCGAGAGGATCCCGTGATCGCCGAGTCCCATAAAGTCGCCCTGTTTGATCTCCCGACCGTCAATGTTCGTATCACGCACCGCATAAGTGACCTGTCCCGTCGCCACAGACTCCATCTCCGCGATCATCGTTTCCGCATTTTCCTCCACCGACAGCTCCGGCACATAGTTGATCACCGCCGTGATGCCCTGCGGTACCGTCTTTGTGGGGATCACCACGATCTTTTTGTCCTTTACCAGCGATTGCGCCTGATTGGCGGCAAGGATGATGTTTTTATTGTTCGGCAGGATGAAGATGCTGTCCGCGTTCACCTTGTCGATCGCATTCAACATATCCTCCGTGCTGGGATTCATGGTCTGACCGCCCTCGATGACGTGGTCTACCCCCAATCCCTTAAAGATCTCCGCGATTCCGTCCCCTACGGAAACGGCGATAAAACCAACGTCTTTCTTCGGTCCCGGAAGTTCCTCCTCCTGCACAGGCTTCGCCTCCTGTCCGGACATCTTAAACAGCTTCTCCTGATGCTCCAGCCGCATATTGTCGATCTTCATGTTGGATAGTGCACCGTACTTAAGCGCTTTCTGGATGGCAAGCCCCGGATCGTTGGTATGTACATGCACCTTTACCACGTCCTCGTCCGCTACCACCACAATGGAATCCCCGATCGACTCCAAATAAGCCTTGAAATCCATCTCCGTCTTGATATTGAACACCTTGTTCAGCATGATGATGAACTCGGTGCAGTAACCGAATTTGATCTCCGCGTTTGCCTGCGCGTTATAGCTGCTCGCGCCTGCCGGACTGCCGGAAACCGCCCCGGCGCCTTTCTCGACCGTCAGGTCGATCTCCTTGCCAAGATACGCGTCGTAAGCGCCTTTTAAGACCTGCATCAGTCCTTGACCGCCCGAGTCAACAACACCCGCCTGCTTTAAGACGGGAAGCATTTCCGGCGTCTGCGCAAGCACCTCGTCCGCATGGGCGATCACCTGCTCCAGAAATGCCGACAAATCGGTGACGCCCGCATCCGCAAGCTCTCTCGCCTTTGCCGCGCCGCCCTTTGCCACCGTGAGGATCGTGCCCTCTTTCGGCTTCATGACCGCCTTGTAAGCTGTCTCCACCGCTTTCTCAAAAGCTGCGGCAAGGACGGGGATCGTGATCTCCTGACATTCCTTTACCCCTTTGGTAAAGCCCCGAAAAAGCTGGGACAGGATGACACCCGAATTGCCCCGCGCCCCGCGGAGAGACCCTGATGAGACCGCCTTGCACAGGGATACCATGTCGATATCGCCCATCTCGTAGAGGGCGGACACTTCTCTCGCCGCCGACATGATCGTCATCGTCATATTCGTGCCCGTATCGCCGTCCGGCACCGGAAACACGTTCAATTCATTGATCCACTCTTTTTTATTTTCCAGATTTTTCGCTCCGGCTAAGAACATCTTAGCCATCAAAGCGGCATCTATCGTATTTGAACCCACCGTTTCATCCTCCCTTTAATCTATCACCCGGACACCTTCTACGAAGATGTTGATCTTTTCCACCGGAATTCCCGCAAACTCCTCGACCTTATACTTCACGCTGTCGATCAGGTTGTCGGATACCGCCAGAATGCTCACGCCGTAAGAGACGATGATGTGGAAATTGACGGTGAGTTTATTGTTATTCAAAAACACCCGTATGCCACGGGTCATGCTGTCCTTCTTGAGGAGCTTTACCAGACCGTCCTTGACGCTCATGCTCGCCATGCCGACGACGCCGAAGCATTCCATCGCCACGGTGCCGGCATACTGCGCGATCACGTCCTGGTCAATTGAGATATTTCCCATATGGGTATCCATTGAAGAAACTTTCATAGACTACCTCCTGTATCATCATATTATAGACATTATAGCAAAAATGAATCCGAAAAAAAAGTCCGAAAAAAAAGTAGAAATTATACTTGCAATTCATTTCACTTTCTGCTATCATACTAATGTTGTGTCGAACAGACAGACAAAGTCGATTCGGATATTCTAAATTTGTTGGGAGGTGTAATAATGGCTAAATGTGATATTTGTGGTAAGGGCGCTCACTTCGGTAACAACGTCAGCCATTCTCATAGAAGATCGAACAGGATCTGGCATTCCAATATTCAGAACGTAAAATGCAAAGTGAATGGCGGCAATAAGAAGCTGCATGTGTGCACACGCTGCCTGCGTTCCGGCGCAGTCGAGCGCGCATAAGTCTGTTTTTGCAGAATAAAGGAGCATTGCGGATGGCCGAAAGGCTGCGGCAATGCTCTTTTTTTGTATCATTTAACCTTTTTCACAAAATACAGATTCAGTTCATCGTCATTACAGCAGGGCGCATATGGCACGCAGACCTTATTTTGATACCAGACGCCGCTGCCGTCGGGGATATAGCCGCGCTTCACATACATTCTCTGCGCGCTCCCGTATCCGCTGTGTAAACCGACGCCAAGATAGACCATGTCGGCGTATCCGGCTGCAATCTCTTCCGCCACATCCATGAGTTTGCTGCCGATTCCTTTGCGGCGGTATTTTTCCAATACGCCAAAATCAACGATCTCGGTGTAGCCCTGCCCGCCAAAAGGTACCCATTCGGAATTCGGATATACGTTGATATAGCCCGCGGCCTGCCCTTTATATTCCGCCACGATGGAGACGGATTTTCCCTCTGCCTGATGTTTCAGCCGCATTTCGTATTTTGCGATATCGGCGTCCCACCCCTGGGCGATCTCCTCCGCGGTGATGATCGGCGCGTCAGCCGGCTGCATGTCCCGTATTTTTATGTCGTTTTCCTCATAGTAGACCATGCGGCTCTCCTGCTTTGCCCTTTTTACGCCTGCTTCGTCTTTTCAAACTCCCGTTTCAGGCACTCGTACTCCCTGTTGATCTTCTGAAGAATCTCCGTGTCTCCGGCAAGGTTGTCCGGATGGAAGATCTTTGTCAGATCCTTATAGCGCTTTTTCAGCGCCATAGGATTTTTCACGCCGCGGAAAAAGACGCTCACCTCGGGAAGCGCGTCGTAAAGACCGTGCTCCTCCATAAACTCTTTCTCGGCGGTAAGCCTCGCCCACTCCTTCTCCAATCGTCTGCGGTCCAGATCGAGTTTCTGGAAACCGTCCTTTATGATCTCCAGCTTCTCCGCCACCAGCTTGCTGTCCTTTTTGACCCGCCTCTGCTCATTGGTCAGTTTGCGGTTCAGGGCTTTCATTTCTTCCTGAAACCGCTGTTTTTCCTGCGCAAACTTCTCCTGCGTTTCGTCGAGCTCTGCCTGTCTTTCCTCGAGTTCCGCCGCCAATGCCGCGAGGCGGATATTTTCCCGAAACAGCCATTCTTTATCTATGTTATCGTTTCTTTTGCTATCCATCGTATCCCAAACCCCGATCTCTAATCACAACAAAAAAAGCCGTATCCGACCAGCACAAGCAGCGCGATCAGCACGATCCCCAGAAAGCGATTCATCAAAAACAGCATGATGATCATACCTGCGGCAACGCACAATGCGGTAAACCCGATCAGTTTCTTCATGGGATCCCCCTGCTTATGCTCTTATGATACGATATGCAGCCGCTTATCCGCGGGTGCTTTTCCGCTTACTGATCTTCCGCTTTCTTCTCCTCCGGAAAAGCGATATCCACCGCCTTGCCGTCCTCCATCATCTCTTCCTTGGGCGATGTGAACTTTTCCACAACGTCCGGGATCATGTCGAGCACTTTCGTCACCATATCCTGATTCTTGACATTCACCAGTTTGGTCGTGCCGTTTTTGATCACCAGCACCGCGCTGGGACTCATCTTTGCGGAAAAACCGCCGCCCCCGCCGTTTTTCTTATCGGATGCGCTGGCGCCTGCACCGACGCCGAAACTCACATCCACCAGAGGCAGAATGATGGTGTCTCCCACCTGTGTGGCGTCTCCCACCACCGTCTTAGTCCCGATCACGGCATTCATGCCTTTCATCAGGGACTCGATCACGCCGTTAAAATTGTTTTCAGCCATTTAACTGCCTCCTTCTTTCAATAATCTGTAGATATTCCTCAGTTTCCGATTACGGTAAAGTTTCCAGCCGGTCCACAGCAGTCTGAAACTGCTGACCTTTCCTTTCATGAAAAACCGTCCTTCCAGTCGTTTCTGTTCAAAATCTCCCGCCACATTCACATGACCGCCAAAGAGCGGATACAACATCCCACAGACAGCCAGGATCTCTCCGGTCGCCGCCGGATCGTCCATCCCTACGATGATATCCGCTTCCAGCTTTTTCGGTTTCAGACTCCGCAGGACTTTTCCCAGCTCCTTTTGGCACGATTCCCACACTTCCCGAAACTGATCGCTCGTCAGCACTTCATAGCGAAGCGCGATGCCGCTCTGCACAGATTCTATTTTATCACAGAACTGCCGGATTGTGTACTGCATATTTGTGAAGAAATCTTTCACCTGTCTTAGGAAAGCAAGGATCTTCTCCCAAAATGCGCGGATCTTGTCCCAAATTGACTGACCGCGCGATGCGGTTTCCTCTCCGTCTTCCGGCTCCGCTGTTGTCTCAGCCCTGTCAGCCTGCCGCTCTGCGCTGACGGCTTCCGTGCCGTCCGCATGAGACGCCGCGCTCTTAACCGACGACGTATCGTCTTCCTTTTCTATCGCTGTGCTTCCCACCTCCGGCGCTGTGCCGCCCGCCGTCATCTCCGTGCCGCCGGCTTGCGGCTCCACACTGCCTGCCCTTGCTTCGGATGTTCTTTCGCGTTCTTTCTTTTCTCTGCGCCTTTTCTGCCGCTTTGCCGCCCTTTCCCGTTTCGGATAGCGAAAGACTGTTATGACCGCGATCCGTACGCGCATCTGCACTTCGCCCGCATAGCGAAACAGGACATTGACAAAATGCAAAAGCCAGGTGATCTTCACCCGGACCGCCGCCGGAGGCTCTCCTTCCCCCTCTTTCCGGACCGCCTCGATCCGATAGCGGACGGGTACAAAGAGCAGACCAAAAACCGACAAGATCAGTATTCCCAGAATACAGAGGAGTATGATCCCTATTATTTTTAGAATCAGTAACAGAATATGTAGCATCTTCTCTCCGACCGTCCGTCTTTCATACAATCACTCTTGAAAACTCTCCGGATCTTTTCCCGAAAGATAAGCGATCAGGGACGCTTCTCCGATCGCTGCAAGGGCCTCCCCTGCAATCTTTTCGATCATCTCACAGGCTTCCTCCCTGCCGTTTGCCAATCCGACGATACAGGCAGGCGGGTTGTCCTTGTAATACCACTGGGAAAGGAGCATATTGTGGTAAAACGCAAGGCGCGCCGTCTCCTTTTCATAGACGATCACATAAAGTCCCGTCTGGAGCTTGTGTCTTTTCAGTTTCATGATAGCCCGTTTGGGCTTTTTTACAGTATCCCCGATATAGAGGTATTTATAAAATTTCATAGGTCGATTATACACCAAATTTCCTCATAATAAAACACTGAAATTTCCGCGCGCCTCACATCCCCTCACATCTGCTTACGCACGATGCCGTATTCGTCGTCCCGCTGGTAAAACGCGCAGTCGAAACTCCCGCCGTCCAAAAAATGCCGCATATCGTCCTCGTCCAAGTCCACCATGCACACATAATATTCGTAGTCCTCGTCATACTGATAATTGCTGCATGTGTCACATATACTCATAACATACCTTCCTTTCAAAGAAAAGATTGACTTCTACGACAGAAGAATTATACTATAAGTGCAGACGGCTACTATATCTGCCGGCTTTTTTCACAAAACAAACCGTTTCACTACAACATATAGGAGGTTTCCCATGAAAGACGTAGCACGCATGGCTCTGGAAAACGGCATGGTGATCGGCGAGGATATCTACAACTACCAGAATGAACTGATCCTTGCGAAAGACACGGCCGTGGATGAAAAGGTGATCAAAAAACTCGCGCTCCACTCCATCATCTGCGTACCGGTCAAGGAAGAGATCGACTTTGCCACGACCCACTTTGAAAAAGTGCGCTTAAGCAAGGCTTTTCAGACCTTTCAGCTCACCTACAACAACTGTATGCCTATCTATGCAAAACTCATGAACGGCTTTGTGGAGACCGGCGTCTGGAAGAGCACCAGCCAGTTGAACGATATCTACACAAAGCTCACCGCCTGTGCGGGCACCGGAGAATCGCTCCTCGACTTTCTCTACAATATGCTGCCGCGCGAGGATGCCATGACCCACGCGCACTGCTTAAATTCCGCGCTAATCGCCGGGGTGTTCGGCACCTGGTGGGAACTTTCCGAAGAAGATATGCGGCTGCTCATCCAATGCGCGTTCTTCTATGACATCGGAAAGCTGAAAATTCCGCAGGAACTCCTCTGGAAGTCGGATAAACTCACCGATCTGGAATTTACCACGCTAAAGACCCACACCATGCTGGGCTTCGACCTGTTAAAGGACCAGTCTCTGGACGAACATGTGATCAAGGCTACGCTCATGCACCACGAGCGCTGCGACGGCTCCGGCTATCCTTCCAAACTCAAGGGCGATAAGATCGATATTTTCGCCAAATATATCGCCGTCATAGACGCCTACGAGGCCATGACCTCCGCCCGCACTTACAGGCAGCCCCTGAATCCGTTCCAGGTCATCGAGAATTTTGAGCGGGACGGTTATGAAAAATATGAGCGCGCGATCCTCACGCCCATCCTCTACCACATCGCCGCGACGCAGCTTGGTTTCACGGTCCGCTTAAGCGACGATACGGAGGCAAAGATCATGCACCTGAACAAAGACAATCTCTCCCGACCGCTTTTGCAGCAGGAAGACGGTTCGCTCATCGACCTCTCGTCCAAGCCCGACCTTACAATAACGGCTATTTTCTGATCTATACGCCCATCCAGGCGTCCAGGATCCGTTTGGCGATCGGCACGGCGTAATCGCCGCCGCTGCCCGCCCCTTCTATGATGATGGTCACGCACACTTCCGGATCTTCTGCGGGTGCAAAACCGGTAAACCAGGCGTGGGAGTCTGTCTTTACCTGATTGTATTCCGCAGAACCGGTTTTCCCCGCAGCCGTGTAGGACAGACCGGAAAGTTTTGTTCCCGTGCCGCTCTCCACGACCTCTTTCATCAGTTCCGTCATGATCTGCGCTTCCTCTTCCGTCATCAGCCGCTTATAGGCGTCCGGCGAGAACTGCTTCACCACCGCTTTCTCATGATTCTCCACGCGGTCGATCAGATAAGGCTTCATCAGCATCCCGTTGTTTGCGATGGCGCAGGTGATCATATTGAGCTGCAGGGGCGTGATCTGCGTCGTTCCCTGCCCGATAGCCGCCTGCATCATATCCGCGTCCGCGGTATCCGCATCGATATGCAGACTGCTTGGCTGATAGGAAAAATCGACTTCGAGCGGCTGGTTGAACAAAAGACCGTTCAATGTCCTGCCGAATCTGTCGCGGTCCAGCGTAAGGCCGATGCTCGCAAAGGCGGAATTGCAGGACTTCGCAAAGGCTTTCGTAAAGTCCTCGCTGCCGTGAGCCGAGCCGTGATAACAGTTGATCCGCTCCTCCCCGTGGGAAAAATGCCCGTCACACTGATATCGGAATTGACTATATGAGTCAATATTCTCTCTCACATACTCTAACGCCGTCACGATCTTAAAGGTGGAGCCCGGCGGATAGAGTCCCTGCGTCGTCCGGTTTAAGAGCACGCTGCTCTCCTCATCTTCCAGCAGCCCGTCCCAGATCTCCTCGATCTCATTGGGATCGAAATCCGGCTTCGACACCATAGCAAGGATCCTGCCGGTCTTCGGTTCCGTCACCAGCACCGCTCCCTTGTAGATACCGAGCGAATCATAGGCGATCTGCTGGAGATCGACGTCGAGCGTGGTGATTACGTTGTCTCCGGGGTATTTTTCCCCCGCCATATCGCTTGCCACTTTCTCGGAAAGTTTCGTGTTGGAATTGATCAGGTAGTAATTTGCCTGCGCCTCCACCCCGAATCTGCCGTTTGCGGCATAGCCGACCGCGTGGGAAAACAGATTGGCGTACGGATAGACGCGCACTTCCTCCCCGGCTTCATCCGTCTGCGTCTCCGCCAGTTTCTGACCGCCGGACGCATAGATCGTGCCCCGTCTGTTCTGCGCAACGAGCAGACTCTGCCTGCTGTTGTAGCTGTTATTGATCAGTTCCTGCCTGTGTGTCGCGGCATAATGGGCAGTATAGCCCATCATCACCAAAAGCAGCCCCACGAAAAACCAGGTGACCGCAAGGATCTGCCGGTTACGCTTCTTCTTCGCTTTCCCGCTCCGTACTTTCTTCCGGCTCCCATTCTGTTCTTCTGACTCTCTTTTTTCGTTTTTTGTTTCTGGCACGTTTGTCTCCCTCGTCCCGTCTGATAATGTAAAGTCCTTCTATGATAAAAAACATGACGAGCGTTGTCAATACCGAACTGCCGCCGTAGCTGATAAACGGCAGCGTCACGCCCGTCATGGGAATGAACTTCGTGCCCCCGCCCACCGTCAGAAATACCTGAAAGATATAGGTGACGCCGAGACCGAAAGCGATCAGCCTGTAAAAACGGTCCTGTAACTTCATGGAAATGTTCATGCACATGATGAAACTGCTGATGCAGACTAAGATCATGCACATGGAAAAGACGATGCCCAGCTCCTCCGCCACAGCGGAAAACACAAAGTCCGCCTCCACGAGCGGAATCGCCGTCGGATTGCCCCGAAAAAGCCCCAGACCGAACCAACCGCCGCTGCTGATTCCGAACAGAGACTGCGTGATCTGAAAGCCCGCATCATCGATACAGGCAAACGGATCCTGCCAGGCTAACACCCGCTGCTGCACATGGGTAAACAGCTTATAGGCGATCACAGCCGCCGCGGAACCGCCCGCCGCCCCCAAAAGCAGGTAGCGCCACTTTCCCGTGGCAATGACGACCATGAACACATAGACCACAAAAAAAATCAGTGCGCTTCCCAAGTCTCTCGACGCCACCAAAATCAATACATGAAGCCCCGCCAATACCGCCGTCACCGCGACTCGCAGAAAATCCCATGTTTCATGAAAAGCGCTCGCCACAAAAAAGACGAAGAGGATCTTCACAAACTCCGAGGGCTGGAACGTAACGCCCGCGATGGAGTAGGAGATCTTGGAACCGTATGTGACCGAGCCTAAGATCAATACCACCCCCAGCGCCAGGATCCCGCAGCCTGCATAAACCCACGTCAGACTCTTTAGGAACTTCAGATTCCGCATGAAGAAAGGAACTGCCATCCCGATGATGATGGACGCCGTGACGATGAAAAACTGCTTGATCGCCCGCTCGTAGGAAAGCCTTGTCAGGATCACAAAACCGATGCTTAAGAGCATACAGGTATTGTTGATGATGAGCATGTTCCCTTTCGGGTAGATCATGCGAAAGAGCATGATGGTCGAAAACAGTAAAATCTGCTGTAACACATAAAAAAGCAGGTACTCGATCTTTCCCGTCTCGAAGCAGATGACCAGAAAGCACGAGAAATGCACCAGAAACATCCAGATGTTCTGGCGGATATACCCGGCTTTCCTCCGCTCTTCGTCCTGAAACCGAAACACCAGAAAGCATTCCAGCGTATAACAGGCGGCGAACAGGGTGATAAAATATTTTGAAAGTTCCGTGATATATAACTCCATAGCGTCCATTTCTTACTCCACTCCGCGCTTACAATGCCCTGTTGTATAATCCGAAAACGCGTAAGTTCCCTGCAGGATCTGCCTGCATTCTTCCCCCGTCTCCATTGTAAAATCATAACGGCTTACGGCTGCGCCGATCCGTTCCCGCTCTTTCGCCGCGGCATGCAGTGAATAGGGCACAGCGTTATATAGGACATTATAACAGTGTTCGCAATTTAACTCCACAGGAAACCGCATTTCTTTACGATCTTTTAAGAAAATCCGCCCTGCGTTTTCCGCGCCGCTCTCCGGCGCACCGCCCTTTTTCGCAGAGAGCAGACAGCCGTCCGCCGTCTTTTTCAGACAGTTTGCCGTGATCATCATGGGGATATGGCTGTAGACGATCAGATTCACGGTAACGCCGCGCTTTTTTGCCGCCTGCGCAAGGTGCGCCGCCTCCCCTGCATGCAGTTCATAGGGCAGCGTGACCTCCTCCACATAGTCCGAAAGAAAAGCCGCCGCTTCCCCGTTAAAACAGTAAAGCCCCGCATCCGCCACAAGACGGCAGCTGCCGCCGTTTTCCTGTATCGCCGCAGAAAGCTGCCCTGCAAAGGCAAGCCCCTCCAGATTGCGGACTAAAAAACCCTGCACGAGACCGCTGACTTCCGGCTTTTGCAGCGCGTCCGCCAGTCTGCCCAGATACGCGTCATCCCGCTTACGCAGGATATAAGGCAGCGCCAGATAACAGGCTGTTCCCGCTTCCGCCGCCTTTCCAAACAGCCGTTGTGCTTCCGGCTGGATCGACGCCGCATCCTTTGGTGGCAGAAACGCCCGCAAAAATAAGTCACTCTCCACATAGATGCGCGCACAGCCGCAGTCCTGCACCGCCGCAAACTGTTCCCATGTCGTGACGAGCGCTTGACGGGCAGGCGCCGTCTTTTGCCGTGCTTCCGGCGTCTTCTCCTCCCGCGCAGATATGCTCTCTGTCATGTTGCGGCGGGACGTTGATGTAACGGATTCTGCCATTGACTGACTCGGTCGGTCTGCATTCATATCTCTTCTCATATCCGAAACGTCAAAAGTGCGCGCACCGTGTCCCACCGTTGTCTCATCCTGCTTTGCAGCGCACCCGGAACTGCCGTCCGCCGCGTGGGGCTGCATCCGCGCTTCACGGACCGCCCGCTCAAAAGCCGACACCGCCGCCCGCCGCAGTTCATTCAGCGCCCGCACCGGCACGAAGCCCGCGCCGACGATCTCCACATCACACGCCCCCACGACAAGCAGGCTTTCGCCTGTTTTCGTGAGGCTCTTTTTGACCGTCTCTTCCGTAAGAGGCGCATTTTTCGCTGTCTGCACGATCTCCCCTGCCACTTCCGCCGATACGCTGCTACTGCCGCCCGCCTCTGCACCCGGCAGTAGATCCGCGCCGTTTCCGTCAACGCCAGCCGTCATATCTGCCGTATCGCCAAAAATCCGTAGCGATAACGGCTCTCCCACCGCCACGCGAGCGTGCATCCGCACCGGCATCTTTTTCAGTTCCTTAAGATACGCCTCCCGAATCTCCAAAAGCAGCGCCTCGTCACAGCTTTCATAGCCCGGCTTCTTTAGGGTGATCATCTCTTTTCCGTTCTGTCTCTCATAGTAGCCCGTCTGGATCTCGCTGCGGATATAGAGGCTTTTCAGTCTGTCGAGATCCGGCTTGTCCACCTGATAAAATGCCGCGCCCACCTCATAATAGCGGTCAATGTACTTTCGGTAGACAGCCGTGACGCCCGCCGCGTACTCGGACCGTTTCATCCTGCCCTCGATCTTAAAAGAGTCGATCCCCGCCCCGATCAGAGACGGCAGATATTCCAGCGTGCACATATCTTTGAGACTCAAAGGATAGCCCTCTTCCATCAGCCGCTTCTTTCCCTCGTAAATCTCATAGGGAAGCCTGCAGGGCTGGGCGCACCGCCCTCTGTTTCCGCTCCTGCCTCCTAAGATGCTGCTGAAAAGACACTGTCCCGAATAACAGTAACACATGGCGCCGTGGATAAAGCACTCGACCTCCACGTCCGCCTCCTCCCGGATCTTACGCACTTCCCGCAGGGACAGTTCCCTTGCCGGAACGATGCGGCTGACTCCGGCTGCTTTTAAGAGCGAAGCGCCCCGCACGCCCGTCACCGTCATCTGCGTGCTCGCATGGAGCGCAAGTCTTGGAAAATGTTCTCTCAAAAAGCGGAGCGCCCCGAGATCCTGCACAATCACGCCGTCAAGCCCCGCTTCGTAAAAATCCGCAAGGTAATCGGAAAGCGTCTCAACCTCACGCTCCTTTAAGAGGGTATTCACGGTCAGGTAGATCTTTTTTCCGTAAAAATGGGCGACAGAAAGCGCGCGGAGGATCTCCTCCGCCTGAAAGTTGTCCGCATATGCCCTTGCGCCGAACCGCTCCCCGCCCAGGTATACCGCATCCGCTCCGGCGTTTACGGCGCCCAGAAATGCCTCATAATTTCCCGCAGGAGCCAAAAGCTCCACTCTTTTTTCCATCGCTTACTCCGCAAGAAAGTCAGGCTCTTGTAAGCCTGACTTTCCTTTTACTTTTTCCGTTCCCGCAGTTCCGTCTCCATACGGACCATCTGCTTTGCATTCTCATTCGCCTCGTTCTGAAGCGTCTTCACGTTCTTTTCCGTATTCTCTAACTTCATCTGCGCCGCAATCAGATCGTGCTTTAAGGCGTAGACCTCGTCGTTTTTGTTTTTCAGGTCTTCTTCCAACATCCCGATCTGTTTCTTCGCCTTAAAATAATCATCCGCGATGTTCAGCTGCAACAGCACATTCTGCGTATCCATCGGCTGCCGCTTAAAACTGTCGATCTTATTGTACTCGGCAATCTTATTGTTTATGTAGGAGGCCACCTTTTGCAGATATTCCTCACTCTCGTAACCGCTCAGCGTGAAAACCTTGCCGGCGATGATCACTTCCGTATCTGTTTTTGTTGACATAGGCGCTCCTTAGACTTCGTCTCATTACACTATCACTTTTATTATAGACGCATTAAAGCGGAATTTCAAGTCCAAAATGTCGATAAGCAAGCTCCGTGACCACCCTGCCCCGCGGCGTGCGGTTCAAAAAGCCGTTCTGGATCAGGTAAGGCTCGCAGACATCCTCTATCGTTCCGGCATCCTCGCCGATCGCCGCAGCCAGCGTGTCAAGCCCCACCGGACCTCCTTTGAATTTCTCGATCATGGTCGTCAACAGATTCCTGTCCACATGGTCAAGCCCCATTTTATCCACATCCATCAGGTCGAGCGCCACTTTTGCCACTTCTTCCGTGATCTCGCCGTCATACTTTACCTGTGCGAAATCCCGCACCCGTTTCAGGATCCGGTTTGCAAGGCGCGGCGTTCCCCGGCTCCGTCTTGCCAGCTCCACCGCCCCTTTCTCGTCGATCGTCACGGAAAGTTTTGCCGCAGACTGCCTGATGATGACCGTAAGTTCCTCCACGGTATAAAATTCCAGCCTGTGGATCACACCGAAACGGTCCCTGAGCGGCGCCGTCAGAAGTCCCGCCCTGGTCGTCGCCCCCACCAGCGTAAAGTGCGGCAGATCCAGGCGGATCGAGCGGGCGGTCGGCCCTTTCCCGATCATAATGTCTATGGCATAATCTTCCATCGCGGGATACAGTACCTCCTCCACCTGACGGTTCAGCCTGTGGATCTCGTCCACAAACAGGATATCCCCCTCCTGTAGGTTATTTAAGATTGCCGCCATCTCCCCCGGCTTTTCAATGGCAGGACCGCTCGTCACTTTCATATGGACGCCCATCTCATTGGCAATGATGCCTGCAAGCGTCGTCTTTCCCAGACCCGGCGGTCCGTAAAAGAGCACATGATCCAGCGCGTCGCCCCGCTGTTTCGCCGCCTCGATGTAGATTTTCAGGTTGTCTTTCACTTTCTCTTGACCAATATAGTCAATAAGCTTCTGGGGACGAAGCGACCCCTCTATCCTGATATCTTCCTCTATTAAGTTTGTCTCGATCATTCTATCCGCCATATGACTCTCCATACCGGGCGCCTGCCGCCCCTTTTCCCGTTCCCATCATAGCATTTTCCCGCCCGCCGCGCAAGCCGACGAATTCCGTTCCTTTTCGCCCTTGCCAGAATCCGCGATTCAGGCTATCATATACACAGAAGCGAATACATGAAACAAAAGTGAGGAACCCGTTTGCGCGCAAAAAAACTGTTACTCGAAAAATTAAAGGAAAAACTGCGGGAAGCGCTTACCGCCGTACTGCCGATCATCGTGATCGTTCTCATCTTATGCTTTTCCGTGGCGCCGATCTCGCCGAGCATCCTGCTTTGCTTTCTGATCGGTGCGGTTCTTCTGATCTTAGGTATGATGTTCTTTACGCTTGGCGCGGAGGTTGCCATGACGCCTATGGGCGAAAAAGTCGGCACCTGCATGACAAAGAGCAAAAAACTCACCGTGATCGTGCTGCTGTCCCTCCTGCTTGGTTTTATCATTACCGTCTCCGAGCCGGATCTCCAGGTGCTTGCCGGACAGGTTCCCTCCATTCCGAGCGCTATTCTGATCGGCGCCGTGGCGGGAGGCGTAGGGCTGTTTCTGGTGATTGCCCTGCTGCGTATGCTGTTCCGCATTCCTCTGCCGCCGCTTCTGATCTTTTTCTATCTCCTGATCTTTTTGCTGACGCCTTTTGTTCCGGTTGATTTTTTAAGCGTCGCCTTTGATTCCGGCGGCGTCACCACCGGACCGATGACCGTGCCCTTTATCATGGCGCTGGGGCTGGGCGTTGCCGCCATCCGAAACGACCGCCATGCCGCGGACGACAGCTTCGGTCTGGTCGCGCTGTGTTCGATCGGCCCCATCCTGTCGGTACTGATCCTCGGGATGATCTACCGCCCAAGGGAAAGCGCCTACATACCGCCCGTGATCCCTTCCGTCGATACTTCCGTGGAACTGTGGTCGCTCTTCCACCACGGGTTTCCCACCTATCTGTCGGAGATTGCCGTTTCCCTCCTGCCGATCGTCCTGTTTTTCGGGCTTTTTCAGGCGTTTGTCCTGCGGCTCTCGAAGCGGACGCTCTCCAAAATGTGTATCGGCCTTGCCTATACCTACATCGGGCTGGTCCTGTTCATGACAGGCGCAAACGTCGGCTTTATGCCTGCTGGGAACTATCTCGGTCAGATGCTCGCCTCTTCGCCACGCCCCTGGTTTCTCATACCGATCGCCATGATCATGGGCTTTTTTATCGTCAAGGCGGAGCCTGCGGTCTATGTGCTGAACAAACAGGTCGAAGAGATCACGGACGGCGCCATCTCCGCAAAATCTATGGGAACCTGCCTCTCCGCAGGCGTAGCGCTCTCCCTCGGCATCGCCATGCTCCGCGTACTGACCGGAATCTCCGTGATGTGGTTCCTGATCCCCGGCTACACCTTTGCCCTGTTGATCTCTTTCTTCGTCCCGAAGATCTACACCGCGATCGCCTTTGATTCCGGCGGCGTCGCTTCCGGACCCATGACGGCAGCTTTCCTGCTTCCGCTGGCGCAGGGAGCATGCAGCGCGATCGGCGGCAATATTGTAACGGACGCTTTCGGCATCGTGGCTATGGTCGCCATGACGCCGCTCATCACGATCCAGCTCCTTGGCATTCTTGCAAAATACCGCGCCTCTGACAGAACCCGCGTGCGGCGTAAAGCAGTTTCCATCGGCGCTGCCCTGACCGCCGGATCCGAGGCGGAAGACCTGATCATAGAACTTTAATACGGAGGATTCGTTTGAAAAATCACACTGATGTGCTGATTTTTCGCGTAAACGCTCCGGAATGGAGAACACCATGAGTGAATTATATATGATGACAGCTATCATCACACGCGACCGCACACGAGACTTCGCCGCCTTTTATGACAGGCAGGGCGTTCCGGTAAACTTTATCACGCTGGGAAACGGAACGGCCGGCCACGAGGTCCTGGACTACTTCGGGCTGGACGGCACGGAAAAAGCCGTGATCTTCTCGATCGTCACCCGCAAAACGTGGAAAAAAATCAAAACCGGGCTGGAACAGGAAATGCGGATCGACATTCCCGGCACCGGCGTCGCATTCATCATCCCCCTCGCCAGCATCGGCGGTATGCGGCAGCTGAAATTCCTGACAGGCGGTCAGCCCTTTGAGAAAGGAGAGGAATCTGTTTTGAAAGACACCAAATATGAACTTCTGGTCATCATCGCCAATCAGGGCTACACGGAACCGGTCATGGATGCCGCCAGAAAAATGAACGCGGGCGGCGGCACCGTCATCCACGCCAAAGGAACGGGCATGGAAAGCGCCGATAAATTCCTGGGCGTCACCCTTGCCTCCGAAAAGGAGCTGATCTTCATCGTCGTCAAAAAGGAGCAGAAAAACGCGATCATGAGCGCCATCATGGAAGAAGCGGGACTTACCACAAAAGCAAAGTCCGTCATCTTCTCCCTGCCCGTCACCGAAACGGCGGGAATGCGCCTTTTACAGGCATACGAGGAGGAAGCTGCCGCAGGGGACGATCCCGCCTGACGCGCTACAGCGCCGCCCTGCGCTCCTGCTCCATCTCCTCCCGTCTCGACTGCAAATGATAGAGCCTGTAATATTTTCCCTGCATGGCAAGCAGTTCCTGATGGTTCCCCTGCTCGATGATCTTTCCGTGGGACAGCACGATGATGTTGTCCGCGTTGCGGATCGTGGAAAGTCTGTGCGCCACCATCAGCATGGTGCCGATATTCTGCATTTTTTCCAACGAATCCTGAATCAAAATTTCCGTCTCCGTGTCAATATTTGCCGTCGCCTCGTCCAAGATCATCACGGCTGGCTTGTGGACGATGGTGCGGGCAAAGGACAACAGCTGCCGCTCTCCCGCCGAGAAATTGTTGCCGCGCTCCCGCACTTCCTCGTCGAGTCCCCGCTCCAGCTTCCTGATAAAATGATCCGCATTGACATAGCGGCAGGCCGCAAGGATCTCCTCCTCCGCGATCGTCTCATCGCGCAGCGCGATGTTGCTGCGGATGGTTCCCGAAAAAAGGAACACGTCCTGGAGCATCTGCCCGAACTGCCTGCGCAGGGAGCTGATGCGGATCTTTCGGATATCGATCCCGTCCACCAGAATCTCACCCTTTTGGAACTCGTAATTTCTGCATAAAAGTGACAGGATTGTCGTTTTTCCGGATCCCGTGGAACCCACAAAAGCCACGGTCTGTCCCGGGTCCACATGGAAAGAGACGCCCTTTAACACCCACTCGCCCTCCACATAGGAAAACCAGACGTCCCGAAACTCGATCTCCCCTCTAATCTTAGAAAGCTCAACCGCGTCGGGCGCATCCTGTATGACAGGCACAAGATCCATGATCGTAAAGACTTTCTCCGCCGAGGCAAAAGCCGACTGTAACCAGTTAAACTGCTCCGCCAGATTCTGGATCGGATTATAAAACTTTGAGATATACATATAGAAAGACACCAGCGTGCCGCTCGCAATCGTCTGCCCCAGAAAAACCTTGTTCTCCAGATATCCCTTACCGCCAAGGTACAGCAGGCAGAGCACGGAACTGACATAGAGCATATAGACGAGCGGTCGGAAAATGCCAAACACCAGGATCTGCTCCTGCTTTGCTTTTCCCAGAGCGCAGCTTCTGTTTTGGAAATCCCGCATCTTCGCTTCCTCTCTGTTAAAAATCTGCGTGATCTTGATGCCGGAAAGGTTCTCCGAGAGGTAGGTGTTGATATCCGTGGTGCGGTCTTTCACCCTGCGGTAAGCCCGTCTTGAGAATTTACGGAAAATAACCGTAAAGAGAATGATGAACGGCACGAAACACAGCACCATCAGCGTCAGCTCGTAATTTAACAGAAACATTGCCACAAGCACCCCGGCGATGACGAAGATATTCTTCACAAAATTCACCAGAAGATTCGTAAACATCATGGAGATCGCGTTGGTATCATTGGTGATGCGCGTCACAAGTTTCCCCACCGGTATGCTGTTTAGCTGCTCCTGCGACAGACTTTCGATCTTCTGAAAGAGATCTTCGCGCATCACGGAGATGATCCGCTGTCCCGTCTTTTGCAGAACGATCGCCTGTACATAGGTACAGACCATAGATACAGCCAAAATGCTCAAATAGAGCGCCACGGCGCGGTAGATCTGCGGCATGGTAAACTCCCCCACGATCAGCTGCTCGATCCAGCCGATGACCAGCGGCGAGAGCACATCGTAGGCAATGGAAAAGAGCATGAGCAGACCGACCAGCAGAAAAGCCCGCCAATACGGCTTCGCATACGCCATCAGCCGCCGCATGATCTCCCGGTCCTCCATCTGCCGCTCAAAACCCATAGATTCTTTTTTATCTTTTACCAAAAGGTATGCCGCAAATAACGCCGCCGAAAAGCCACCTGCGACCGCGCCCACGACAAGCAGCGGATAATACTCATACATCGGCTCCACCTCCAACTTCCTCCTCAAGGCGTTGTAATTCCACCATCCTGCGGTAAGCCTCGCAGGATCCGCACAGCTCTTTATGACTGCCGACCGCTTCCACCCTGCCGTCTTCTACAAAAATGATCTTGTCCATACGCTCCACCGTGGAAATGCGGTGCGCGATCAGGATGGTCGTCTTCCCCTTTCGCTCCTCCAGCAGATTTTCGAGGATGACCTTTTCCGTCTTCATATCAACCGCCGACACGGAATCATCCAGAATGAGGATCGCCGCGTCTTTGAGCAGGGCTCTTGCGATCGAGATTCGCTGTTTCTGTCCGCCCGAAACAGTCACGCCCCGCTCTCCCAGCACCGTCTGATAGCCGTCCGTAAAATCCGCGACGTCATCATGCACGTCGGAGAGTTTCGCCGCCCGCATCACCTGCGCAGGATCCACCGCATCCGCCGCAAAGGCGATATTGTTTTCAATGGTATCGGAAAACAGGAAATTGTCCTGCGGCACATAGGCGCAGCCCGCCCGCAGGGACCGGATGGACATCTCGTTTACATCCCGCCCGTCGATAAAGAGCGTCCCGTCAGGCACATTGTAAGTGCGCAGGATCAGATCCACCAAAATGGTCTTGCCGGACCCCGTTCTTCCGACAATACCCACGCTCTCTCCCGCTTTTATGGTAAAAGAAACATCCGTCAGCGCATCGTTCTCCCCGTCCGGATAGCGAAACGACAGATGCCGAAACGCGATCTCACCCCGCATCGTTTGGTATTCTTCCACGTCGGGACGATCCTGCACCGTGATCTCTGCCTCCAACAGCTCGCTGATCCGGTTCAGGGAAGCCTTTCCCCTGGAAGACTTGTCGATCAGCATGGAAACCGCCATCACAGGCCAGATGATCGAATTAAAATACACGATATACTCCACCAGCTGCCCGGCATTGAAACTGCCGCGGTAAACCAGATAACCGCCGTAGCCCAAGATCACACAGATCACCGATTCGATCAGCAGGGTCGTCAATATATTTAACAGCGTGGAAATTCTGGTATATTCTACATTGACTTCCTCATTTTCCCGATTCAGCTTTTGAAATTCCTTAAGTTCCAGCAGTTCTTTCACAAAAGCCTTGATCACGGAAAGTCCCGAAAAATTTTCCTGCGAAAAATCGGAGAGTTTTGAGAAAGCCTCCTGTCTGACCTCCCATTTTGCCTCCATCGCCCGAAACAGCGTGATCCCCAGCAGAAACAAGAGAATCAACGGAATCAGGGAAAGCCCCGTGAGCGCCCTGTCCATCCGCCACATCTTATAAAACGCCAGAAGCCCCAGAAACAGCGCATCGCAAAAGAACAGAATGCCGTCTCCGAAACACTCCTGTATGGTGTCGAGGTCGTTGGTAAACAGGCTCATCAGATTGCCTACTTTATTGACCTGAAAATAGTCGCGGGAGAGATCTTTACAATGGTCAAACATACGGATGCGCAGATCCGTCTCCACGCGGATCGCCGCTCCGTAAAAGGAAACGCGCCACAAAAAACGCCCTACTACCATCACTAAGATTACCACGATCGCCCGCGCGCATACCTCATCCAACAGCACATCCATCGTAAAAGGCACCAGCCTGCCGTCGATCTCCACCGGACCGCCGTTCATGCCGTTTACCACGATGCGGTACAGTTCCGGCAGGATCAGTTGAAAATAGTCCACGAAAATAAGCGCCGCGATGCCAAGCAAAAGCAGCGGTCCGTATTTGAGATAATAGCGATTGATGTGCTTGCCAAAAATCACTGCGTTTCCCTCCGATGGTTAACATAATACATCCAACAGATAACGTTTCGTCCAAACTATTTTTAGAACATAAACTTTAACGCCTGCTTCAAAATGCCCTCCGAAGTGGCGTCCTCTTTTATCTCCACCTTTTTCACCGCGGCTGTCGCGTCGGAAGCGGAATATCCCAGCGCCACGAGCGCTTCGATGGCTTCCCGCCGCATCAGATTATCACCGATCACGGCATCCGCCTGTCCCGTGGCAGCAGGCGAGCCAAGCCCGCGCAGCGTATCCTCTATGGAAATCTTATCCCGCAGATCTAAGATCACGCGCTCCGCCGTCTTTGCCCCGATTCCCGGCGCTTTGGCGATCGCTTTCGCATCTCCCGCCATCACCGCAAAGCGCAGAGCGTCCGCGCTCATCACCGAAAGGATGGCAAGCCCGCCTTTCGGTCCGATGCCGCTCACCGTGATCAGACGCTTAAAGATCTCCAGATCGTCTCTGGTCAGAAAGCCGTAGAGCGAAAAGGCGTCCTCCCGCACCAGCGTGTAAGTGTAGATCTTTACCTCGCTGCCAAGACCCGGCAGCAGATCTGCCGTGGCGGTGGAGACCCGGATATTATAACCGATCCCGCCTGCCTCTACGACCACCGCATCCTCCGTCACTTCTTCTAATGTTCCTTTGATATAAGCGTACATATCTCGTCTCACTTTCCCGTTTTATCAATTTTTGTATCATCTTCACATTCACTGCGTCGATGCAAAATGCTCTTTTCACTGCTTTTACACAAAATATTGCGCAAATTGTTTGAACAATTCCTATATTTCTAGTCACTGTGACGCCAGCCGCCGTAGGTACGGCAGTACCGCCATCCCGATGAACCCGAGAACCGCTCCCGTCACTACCCCTGCCGCCATAAGAAACGGCAGATAGTAAGCCACGGCAAAGGTCTCCACCACAGCCATCGCCACCAAAATCTGCCCGATATTATGAAAAACACCGCCCAGAATGCTGACGCCCACCATAGAAAAACAGCCCGCCCGCCGTCCAACCAGCATCGCCAGAAAGCTCAAAGCTGCGCCTGCCAGCGCATAGAGGATCGCATAGAGATTCGTAAACAGAAAACCCGCTAAAACAATCCGCAGCACATTGACCAGAAGCGCCTCGCCCGCAGCTTTTGTGAAAAATCTCACATGTGCTGCACCGGATTTCCCGTTTTCTTTTTCAGAAATTTTACCATTCTTTCCTACAGAAGATTTCTCTCCCCCACCGTACAGTAAAAGCAATACAATCAGGTTCGGCAGCCCCAGCTTGATCCCCGGAATGCCAAAAGATAACGGAATCAGAGATTCGACATAGGATAAAATTAGCGCAAGCGTAAGCATCAATCCGAGTTCAGCCGTGCGTCTCATAACCGCGCCTCCCCCTCTTTTCGGGCAGTCCCGCTCACGCTTTCGGTCTTCACCATCCCGTCCAAACCGTCTTCATCCGAATTGCCCCGAATCTCCACCACCAGCTTATGCGGCAGGCAGATAATGCTCTCCCCTGCTTTCGATATGGGAATGTGATGCACGCAGATCTGATCGGGGCAGTCCGCCGCTTCCATCGAAACCTCCGTGCCGGAAATCCTTAACACATTATAGCTTGTGTCTTCGGGAATCTGCGATGGCGTCTCACCTTCCTCATACCAGCTGATATCGATCCCGTCCTCCACATAGAGCATCTGACAGTATCGCATCCCGTCTTTCTCGAAAACGGCGCCCGTCCGGCTCTCTGCTCCGTCTTCCAGAGACAGAGATTCCATTTCTGTCCCTTTCCAGGAGATCACTAACGTCAGCCCTTCTTCCGCTCCCGCCCGGTTTCCGGCTCTGTGCGCAAAAAAAAGCCCCAGCGCCACACCGCACACGATGACTACAAGCACAAGATCCGCTCTGCGGATTTTTCCCCCATTTTTGTTTTCCGTCTCCTTCTCAAACATATTGCTATTGTACCACATATTTCCGATGAAAAGAAGCATAATCACAGGAGTTCCCTCAGCAATAGGCTGCCCGCTGTTTCAATCGTTTCTGATACCTTTAGTTGCAATATTCCTACCGCAACAAAAACTTTTCCTGCCGATACATTGGCAAACTTTGTCTCCAATGTATTACTGATTTTATTTGGCAAATCGGCATATCAAACTCTCCACAGATTCATCAAAATTTTATATTGCTCTATTCTATCATATATGTTTCCATATTTCCATTATTGGAAAGGAATAGGTCTTAGATACTTCGTCCTGCCCGATGCGTCTGTGGCAAAGAACCTTTTCCCCGCCCCCCACATAAGATAAACCATAACTAACATTTGGAGGACACTAACATGAGCGATCTTACAGCAACTCACTGCGGATGCAACAATACCAGCGCTAACAGTAACGGCGGCTGCGGTTCCTGGATCTGGATCCTGATCCTGCTTGCCTGCTGCGGTAACAACAATAGCGACGGCTGCGGCAACAACGGTCTGTTCGGCAACAGCCTGTTTGGCGGCGACAACAGCTGCTGCTCCTGGATCTGGATTCTGATCCTGTTATCCGCCTGCTGCAACAACTAATCCCTGACACGTCATTTTAAGCACATCTGTTCCGGAAAATAGGCTCCGGTTCCGGAGCCTATTTTTCTCTCGGAAGGCATATACTGTAGAAAAATGCGGGCATCAGAAAGGCTTATGTTATGGCAGAGAAAAGAGAAGACGCAGATAATGTGATGGCATTTGATGCCCTGTACACCAACAATCAGATTCAAAAGCTCAAGGTTCTTCTCCCCTACATAGAACCTTCTATGCAGAGGCACATGGCTGTCTACATCAAGTACATGGAACTGCAATATACCATGAACCTGACAAAAAGGCATACCGCAACACTGTACGGCTGCGGCTTGCCAACCTCGGAAAAACCTGATCTGCAAAAGTTATGTCGGGAACTGAGTCTCTACTCTACCCCGGAGGAGATTCGGCAGTTAGAACAGATCCGAAATGTGTTACAGACGATGGAGACCGTGCAGGAAATGACCCGGACCATGAACGCCATGAAAGAAATTTTCCCGGATATGAACATGGAATCCGCAGGCTCTCCCACGATGGATATGCTGCTGCAGATGCTGACTCCCGAGCAGCGGGAAATGTATCAAATGTTTCAACAACAGCCGTTCCCGAACGGTAATGACAATTGAACGGAGGTTTTTTATGAACAATGATTGGATGAACGATCCTGCCCTCGCCGGAATCAACCGCACAAAACTTGAATTTTTGCAGGCGCTCGTCTTTGAGAGCCGCAATTTAAGCAAAGAACAGATGCTGCCCTTCCTGATGGCGGTCGCCAAAAAAGGGCAGGCGGAGCACATCACTTTCTCCGACTTAGAGATCGATACCATCGCCGCCGTGATCAAAGAGCATTCCTCGGCGGAGGAAGCCGCCGCGATCGATAAGATGATGCGGCTGCGCAGAAAATAAGAAAAGGAGTCCGCGTTTTTTCCGCAGACTCCCTGCTTTTTATTTTTGGACGATATTCACCAGCCGCCCCGGCACATAGATTTCTTTCACAATGGTTCCCGTCAGCTTATCGGCGATCGCTTCTTTCGCCTTTGCGATCACTTCATCTTTCGGATCGTCCTTACCGATATCCAGAGTCGCGCGGTTTTTGCCGTTGATCTGCACGACGATCTCCACCGTGGACTCCACGGTCTTCGCTTCCTCGTATTCCGGCCAGGTCGTCTGATAGACTCTGCCGCCAAAGCCCGCCGCCTGCCACAGTTCCTCGGTGATATGCGGCGCGACGGGATTGAGCAGGGTCAGCAGCGTCTTGTACTCGCCCTTCGTCACCGCGTTTTTCTTATAAAACTCATTCACAAGCGTCATCATTGCCGCGATCGCCGTATTGTATTTCAGATTCTCGAAATCGCCGCTCACTTTCTTGATGGTCTGGTGCATCTTGATCTCCAGATCCGCGGAATACGCCGTGTCGTCCGTCAGGATGTCCTGTAACTTCCAGACTCTCTCCAGGAATCTGCGGCAGCCCTTTACGCCGTCCTCGCTCCAGCCTGCACTTAATTCAAACGCGCCGATAAACATTTCGTAAGTCCTGAGGGTATCCGCGCCGTACTCCGTCACGATATCGTCCGGATTGACCACATTGCCGAGGGACTTTGACATCTTCACGACCGGATGATCCGCCATCTCGCCGTATTTTTCCTTCAAGGCTTCTTTCGCCGCTTTCTCGCTGCCGTGCTCTTTGACAAGCGCTTCCTGCTCTTTCGCGGGCAGATTCGAAAAACAGTGCGGATTTAAGCCAAGGATCATGCCGTGGGATGTCCGCTTCGCATAAGGTTCCGGACAGGGCACGACCTTCTCGTCGTAAAGGAATTTATGCCAGAAGCGGGAATACAGCAGATGCAGGGTGGTGTGCTCCATACCGCCGTTGTACCAGTCTACCGGCATCCAGTAGTCAAGCGCCTCCTTGCTGGCAAGCGCGTTCTTGTTCTTCGGATCGGTGTAACGCAGGAAATACCAGGAAGACCCCGCCCACTGGGGCATGGTATCCGTCTCCCTTTTTGCCGGACCGCCGCAGCAGGGACAGGTTGTATTGACCCAATCGGTCATTGCCGCCAGCGGCGATTCCCCCGTGTCGGTCGGCATATAGCTCTCCACATCAGGAAGCTCTAACGGCAGGTCCTTTTCGTCCAAAGGCACATAACCGCACTTCTCACAGAATACGATGGGGATCGGCTCGCCCCAATACCGCTGTCTGGAGAAGACCCAGTCTCTCAGCTTAAAGTTCGTCTTCGCACAGCCCACGCCTTTCTCTTCCAGAAAAGCGATCATCTTCTCTTTCGCTTCCGCGACGCTAAGGCCGTTCAGGAAATCGGAATTGACGAGCTTCCCGTCCGCCACATCCGTATAGACTTCCTCCTGCACGTCCTTACCGCCCGCGACCACCTCGATGATGGGCAGCCCGAATTTCTTCGCAAAATCCCAGTCTCTCTCATCATGCGCAGGCACCGCCATGATCGCGCCTGTGCCGTAGCTCATCAGCACATAGTCGGAAATATAGATTGGAATCTCTTTCCCGTTCACCGGATTCACCGCCGACAATCCGTCGATGCGCACGCCGGTCTTTTCTTTCGCCAGCTCCGCCCGCTCAAAATCGGACTTTCTCGCCGCCTGCTCACGGTAAGCGCAGATCTCGTCCCAGTTCTTCAATTCCGCCTGATACTTATCAATAATCGGATGCTCCGGAGACACGACCATATACGTCGCGCCAAACAGCGTATCACAGCGCGTCGTGTAGACCCGCAGCTTATCCTCTTTTCCTTTGATGGAAAAATCCACCTCCGCGCCCGTGGACTTGCCGATCCAGTTCTTCTGGGACACCTTGACGCGCTCCACATAATCCACACTCTCAAGCCCCTCGATCAGCTTATCCGCATAGGCGGTAATTTTTAACATCCACTGACTCTTCACCTTGCGTACCACCTCGGAGCCGCAGCGCTCGCAGACGCCGTTCACCACTTCCTCGTTGGCAAGACCGACCTTACAGGAAGTACACCAGTTGATCGGCATCTCCGTCTTGTAGGCAAGCCCTGCTTTGAAGAGTTTTAAGAAAATCCACTGTGTCCACTTATAATACCCGACGTCCGTGGTGTTGACTTCCCGCTCCCAGTCAAAGGAATAGCCCAGCGCATGGAGCTGCGCCTTAAAACGGTCCACGTTGTTCTTCGTCACGATCTTCGGGTGGATATGGTTCTTGATCGCATAATTTTCCGTAGGCAGACCGAATGCGTCAAACCCCATCGGATAGAGCACGTTATAGCCCTGCATCCTGCGCTTTCTCGCCACGATATCGAGCGCCGTATACGGGCGCGGATGCCCCACATGCAGCCCTTGCCCCGAAGGATAGGGGAACTCCACCAGCGCGTAATATTTCGGTTTGGAATGATCCTCCGAAGTCTGGAAGGCTTTCTCGTCATCCCAGATCTTCTGCCATTTTGTCTCCACTTCTCTGTGATTGTAAACTTCCGCCATGTTAAAACCATGCCTTTCCCGCCGCATATTTTCGGCTTATTTCTTCATACTCTTCTCATTTTATTATACTGGCGGGATTTGTCAACTGTTTTCTTACTTCTTATTTTTAATACATTTTCCATTCTTCTGAAAAATTTTACTGTATTCGCTTCTTAGGATATGCTACAATAAAATATATTGAAGTTTTAAGGAGGAATCCGCACCATGCAAAATACGAAAAGATGGCTGGCATCTATCCTTGCAATCGCCCTGGCATTCGGCGACTGCGGCGGTATGGCGGCATTTGCCGCAGAAAACACTGTCTCGGAAAACAGTATCGTTTCCGAAACGGAGACCGAACAATCGGACAACGACGCAGCTTCTGCAGAAATGACAGCCGAAACCACACAAAACGAGGATAACGAAATCCCCACAGACTCTTCTGCCGGAACGACCGATGCGGAAGAAACAGACGGCGCAGCCTTATCAGACGGCACAGAGCAAAAAATCGCGCTGCCCGCCTTACAGATCGGCTGTATCGTAAGCGGTGATACGCTCCCCGATGTGGCGGACGAGACTTTTGTCTACGATCTCCCGCTCTCTTTTGAGACCTCGGAAGAACTGATCCTGTTTACGAACTATGAAACCGAATCCGGATCCGCGCCCCTGAAAACAGATTCGCTGGAATGGAGCATTCTCCGCGGAAAAAAGGGACAGGAAGCCGGAAGCGTCAGCCTTTATCAGGAGGAAGACGACTGGAACGGTTTTGAGACCGTAACTTCTTCCCCTTATTTTACGCTGCAAAAAATAACCGATCCCGAAAGTGCGTATGATCAGATGATGATGCTCTCCCCTGCGGAGACTGCGCCTGTTTTTGATACATCTGATTCTTATGATTATTATATCCGCGCGGCGTACTATCCACAGACCGAGGACGGAAAAGCCGAGACCTTTTTGGCAGCGGCCACGATCCCTTTTATTCCGAAAGATATCGTCGTAACAGACACAGACCTGCCTGCGGAGGATCCTGCAGAATCAGAGGAAACCCCTGCCGATCCGACACCGGAAGATTCTTCCGTCTCGGAAAACGCGGTTGATACCGTCTCCGGAAATACGTCCGAAGACAACTCCGAAGACAGCGATAACACAGATTCTTCCGACTCGGATGCCGTCGATCCGTCTGTCGAAGACGCCGATTTCGAGAATACCGAGACGGAACCTGACGAAGATCCACTTGCGGCGGAAACGCTTTCCACGCTCTCCGAAAACAGTGCCGCCGCGCTTTCCGATGAGACGGAGCAGCCGCCCGTGGTTACTCTGGAGACCGCATGGGAAGGTACGATCGCCCTGTATCAGATCTCCGTGACAAATACAGAGACACAGGAAACGCAGGAAATTCTTCTTGACGGCAAAAATCCGATCACCATACAATCCGGCGGCGACATCAGGATCACCGCAAAGACGAAAACGGGATCAGATCCTGAAACGCCACAGAAAGACATCGTTTGGGACAGCAGCGACGAGACCGTTGCCTCTGTAACAAAAGGCGAAAACGGCGCCGCAACGATCACGACTTCCGCGGAAGGAATTGCCAAGATCACAGCGTCCTATCGCGGTGTCACGGCTTCCGTCATCGTGGATGTCGTGACCGAACTCATCGAGGGACAGCCCGACAACTCGAAACTCCTCGATCTCTCCGGTGATATCCGGGTTGCAGGCTTTGAAAAAGAAAATCCTGCACTGGTCTATACCGGACAGAAAGTCACGCAGGATCTCCGCGTCTATCATAACAACACGCTCCTAAAAGAGAAGACAGACTATACGCTGACGTATAAGAACAATATCAATGCCGCCGTCTGGAATTCCGCCAAGGCGCCAAACGTTACCATCACCCTGAAAGGTCAGTATCAGGGCAGCGTAACGCTGTTCTATACGATTTATCCCTTAAATATCAACAAAATTGATATCTTCAATCCTGCCACCGATGCGGACGGCAATGTCATTGAAAAATCGCCGGGCTATGAGCAGACCGTCAATTACGCGAAAAACCTGAACATTCCCGCGCCCGTTCTGACTTTCGGCAAAAAGAAACTGGCAAACAAAAAGGACTTTACCTGTGATTATACGACTCCGGAAAACGAAACTGAGAAGATGCCGGACGAATATAAAAAGGGCGACTCTTACGAAGCCGGAAAAGTCTACTCTTACGCCGTAAAGGGAACAGGTAATTTTACCGGTGAATTTTTCATGAAGCTTGTGGTCCTGAACGATAAAACGAAAAACTTCGCTTCCGCATCCGTAAAACTGGACCAAAAGCAGTACGAATATGCCGGAAAGCCTTTGACAAAAGAGAATGTGAAGATTACCGAGGTCAAACTCGGCGGACAGATCCTCGATTCCTCCCTCTATGACTATGAAGTGTCTGCAAACGGGATCCAAGGCGCTTATCTTACGCTCTCTCCCTCCGAGAATGGCAGGGCTGCCGGATACCGCGGCTGCAAAAATGTCACGTTGAAACTCGTGGGTGACAGGCAGATCAAGGACGCCGCTTCCGGTACAGGCTGGAAAGACGGCTTTGTCTTCTCGCAAAAGACCGTGGACAAATACGGCGGGATCTTTCAGGGAAAGACCGACCTCTTACAATATAATGCAGGCTCCGAGGATGCGCCTCAGTGGGAAAAGCTCGTAGAGGGAACCGACTATACCATCAAATACAGCAATGCTAAAAAGGTCGGAAACGTGACCGTCACCTTTACGGGAACAGGCCGCTACAAGGGGTCTCTCAAACTGAAATATGCCATCACGCCAAACATTGACAAGGTTCGCATCTTCCCCGGAAAAAATGTCAGCGGAAGCGCCGGGGATTATAAAGTCACTTATCAGAAAGGCGGCGCCGCTCCGGAACTCATTTTAAAGGATGCGGAAGATTCCGTCCTCAAAGTAAAGACGGACTACACCATCCAGTACAAAAATAACAAGGCGGCAGGATCCACCATGTCCTGCATCATCAAAGGAAAAGGAAGTTACAAGGGGTACGAGCAGACGGTGCCTCTTACCGTCACGCCCTGCGATATCGCCACGGCAGGCATCACCTTGTCAGCTCCTGATAAGGTCTACAATAAAAACCCCAACAAATGGAAATCCGCCGTCACCGTGACCGACACAAACGGCAAGAAGCTGGCGGCAGGCACGGATTATCTGAAAGAGATTACCTATACTTCTGCTTCCGTGGATCTGACGGATGCTTCCGTCGTTCCTCCGGTCGGCACCTCCATCACCATAACGATCACGGGAACGGGCAATTATACGGGAACCCTCACGAAAGCGGATGCCTACCGCATCTATGACAAGACCAAAGATATCGGCAAATTAAAGATCGTCATCGATCCGCAGGAGTATACCGGGGAAGAAATCACCTTGACCAAGGAGCCTAAAACAGAAGCCGACATCCATGTATACGCCAACAACGCCGATTATAAGAGAAATCAGGAATTGCCGAATGCAGCATCCTGTTATGAGATTGTTTCTTACAAAAATAATATCAAACCCGGTACTGCAAAAGTGACGTTACACGGTATCGGCGAGTACGGCGGAACAAAGACCTACTCCTTTAAGATCCAGAAGAAAAAATACCGGATCAACCGCGTCAAGACGATCAAACTGAACAAGACCAGTCTCTCCTTTGTTCTGGCAGAAGCAGATTCAGATTCTGACAAGCTGACTCTTTCCGCAACGCTCACGGCGGAAAGCTATGAGAAGATTGCAAACACGACGGTAATCTGGACCAGTTCCAACAGCAATGTCGTCTCTATCACAGAGAATCCAAGCAGCGCCTCCGGCTGGGGAACCGTTACCAAAACTGTCACACTGACTCTCCATAAGGAAGGCGATGCCACGATCACAGCGATCGCGCAGGACGGCAATAAAAAAGCACAATGTAAAGTAACTGTGGTTGACGCTCCGCTGCTGAGAGAAGCCGGACAGACAATCAAAGAAAACATCGGTCAAACTTATGAACTCCATATGGATTTTACGGCATCTCAGAATCCGGAAAATGTCAAATGGTCAAGCAACAATGATGCGGTATCTGTTACCAAAACCGACACCGGCGCGCGGCTCACCATGAAAAAAGCAGGCGCCGCTGAGATTACTGCAGTATATACTTCTGCAAGCAAGCGCACATACAAACAAACGTGCTATGCGGCCGCGATAGATCCCGACGAAAAGGAACCGGAGGGGAATCTTCTCGTCTACCGCCAGGCGCCCGGAACCACCGATGATACGCCGTACATTAACAAAATGTTACGCGATTGGGAATGGGGCAACCGAAGCCAATATGACGCGATGTACCTCCCTCCCGGCGTCTATCATATTGACGCGGCAGGCGGCGGCAAGGATTTTCTTGGCAACGGCCGATTCGGCGGTATCATTCTGACCGACGATCAGAAACTGATCATGTCATCAAGCACCCTGCTTGTTGCAATTGGAAATAACAAGTCCAATTCTCAAGTGATCTGGGCGTTTGGCCGCAAAAATGTCACGATCTCCGGCGGACAGATCATCGGGGAACGCAAGATACACAAAGGCAGCAGCGGTGAGTGGGGACACGGCATCCTGATCTCCGGCTGCAAAAACGTTACGATCGAAAATGTGGAGATCTCCCAGTGCTGGGGCGACGGTATTTATCTGGGCTTCTATGACGGACCAAATACCTCCAGCAGCGGCGTTACGATTACGAACTGTAATCTTCACGACAACAGGCGAAACAACCTCTCCATCACGGATGCCTCGAATGTGACAGTCACGAATTGCCAGTTCAACCGCGCCAAAGGAACCGCCCCGCAGTACGGCATCGACATCGAGCCAAACAGCGGCAGGACCTGCAGTAATGTGACCATATCCAATTCCACATTTCAGGGAAATGCCGGAGGAACCATTCAGATCCTTGGGCAGTTGAACGCCCATGTGAAAGGCGTCAAAATAACAAACTGCAAGGGTGACAGCGCGCCCGTTCAATGGTCAGGATTCGGCGGCAGCGTGAGCAATGTGAGCGGTGCAAAAAATGGGGAGAACAGCAACAACTGGGGTTGGAAACAGTAACCAATCCGCATAAGATAAGAGGAGCAGACCAATCGGTCTGCTCCTCCTGCATATACGAATACCGTCTATCCTATTGATCGTCTATCTGTCCTGTCGATCCGCGCTATGCTTCCGCATTCGCCTCCGCAACAGCTTTCGCTCTCGCCGCCACTTCCTTTTCCTGTACGTCGCTCGGCGCCTGCTCGTATCTGGCAAACTCATACTTGTAAGTGCCGCGTCCGCCTGTCATGGAACGGAGATCGGTGCAGTAGCCGTTTAAGCACGCCACCGGAATATCCGCCTCAATCACGGTCTTGCCGTCCCCTGCGGGATTCATGCCAAGCACACGGCCTCTTCTCTTATTCAGGTCGCCCATCACGTCACCCGTGTAGGAATCCGGCACCGTCACCTGTAAGTTTGCAATCGGCTCTAAGAGCACCGGTCCCGCTTCCATAAAGCCTTTCTTGAACGCCTGGATCGTCGCCATCTTAAACGCCATCTCGGAAGAATCCACCGGATGGTAGGAACCGTCGTAGAGGACTGCTTTCACGCCGACTACCGGATAAGCCGCCAAAGGTCCCGCCGCCACGGAATCCTGCAAGCCTTTTTCGACCGCCGGGAAGTAATTCTTCGGCACCGCACCGCCGACCACTTCCTGCTCGAACACAAACGGCGTCTCCAGATCGCCGGAAGCCTCAAAGCGCATCTTCACATGACCGTACTGACCGTGGCCGCCGGACTGCTTTTTATACTTATGTTCCACGTCGGATTTCTTGCGGATCGTCTCCTTGTATGCGATCTTCGGATCCGTCAGCTCGATTTCGACCTTATACTCGTTTAAGAGGCGGCTCGCCACGACCTCCAGATGCAGATCGCCCATGCCGTAGAGGAGGGACTGCTTATTCTCCGCATCGTTTACCACCCAAAGGGTCTGATCCTCATGCCGCATCTTCTGCAATGCCTGCGATACCTTATCCACGTCGCCCTTGTTCTTTGCGCGGTAACGCTTATAGGTGTAAGGCGTGGAAAGCTCCGCTTTGCCGAAACGGATGATGCGCGCCTTTGTGGAAAGGGTATTTCCCGTCCGCGCCGCAGTCAGCTTTGCGATCGCACCGATATCGCCCGCATGAAGCTCTTTCACTTCGATAGGCTTGCTGCCCTGCAGGACATAGAGTTTGCTGATCTTCTCCTCCACTTCCTTTTCGTCGTTGTAGATCATATCGTCGCTCTTGAACACGCCGGAGCAGACCTTGATCAGCGAATACTTACCGATGAAAGGATCAACGATCGTCTTGAAGATGTACGCGGACTTCGGCTTGGAGAAGTCGTAGTTCGCCTCGAAGATCTCGTTTGTCTTTAAGTCAACGCCCGCGATCTCGCGGTTTTCGGGACTCGGCATATACTTGACGATATCGTCGAGCAGCGTGAAGATTCCCTGGCAGAGCACGTTGGAACCCATAGACATCGGCACCACGGTGCCGTCCATCACGTTGGTGCGCATCGCCGAACGGATCTCCGCCTCCGAGAACGTGTCGCCGTTAAAATAGCGGTCCATAAAGTCCTCGCTGGTCTCCGCCACCGCCTCCATCAGCGTGTCGCGGCAGAGCTGTAGATTTTCCTTGCTGTAATCGGGCATCTCGCACTCCACGACTTCCTTGCCCTCCCAGCGGTAAGCCTGCTCGGTGATCACGTTGATATAGCCCACGAATTTCTCATTTTCACGGATGGGCAGATGGAACGGTGCGATCTTCTTCCCGTATTTCTCCGTCATATCCGCCACGACCTGACGGAAAGAAGCGTTGTCGATATCCATGTCCGTCACGAACACGAAACGGGGCAGTTTATACTTTTCACAGATCTCCCACGCTTTCTCCGTGCCGACTTCCATGCCTGCCTTGCCGGAGACCACGATGACCGCCGCGTCCGCCGCGCTCACCGCCTCTTCCACTTCCCCTACAAAGTCAAAGAATCCGGGGGTGTCCAGCACATTGATCTTTGTGCCCTCCCACTCGATGGGAACGACCGATGTATTGATGGAGATATGGCGCTTCTGCTCTTCCTTGCCAAAATCGCTCACCGTGTTTCCGTCGTCGATCTTCCCCATTCTGGACGTGACGCCGGAAAGGTAAGCCATCGCCTCCACCAGACTGGTCTTGCCGCAGCCCCCATGCCCCAGCAGCACCACATTACGAATCTTGTCCGTCGTGTAAACATTCATGCCTTGTAACCCTCCAATTCTGCTGTTCTTTTCCAACCGCATCCACACAAGGTCTGGTGTATGACGCCAAGTTGTAAATACATTTTACCAAATTTTCTAAACAATTTCAAGATAAAATGATACAATTTGCACAGACCAAACTTAACATTTATAAATGCAATTCATATTGATATTCGAAACTGTCTTCTGTGGCAGCTCTGTTTCTTCGTCCGCCCCACTCACCGGTTCTGCACATGCCCAGTTTTTCCATCACTTTATAGGATGCTGCATTCTCCGTATCACAATGCGCCAGAAAACGGCTTATTTTCCGTTCTGTTTTCACATGATCAATGAGCGCCTTTGCCGCTTCAGAGGCAAATCCGTTTCCCCAATACTCCTTATGGATGATCCAGCCTAGTTCTCCCGTATCCTTTTCAAAATATACACTGACAGCGCCGATATGTACACCCTGATAGATTATTGCAAATTCTAAGAAAGCCGGATTTTCCTTTTTCCATTCTTTCTCGGCATTTATCAAAAATTCTTCCGCTTCTTCAACTGTTTCATCCGGCAAATGGCACATATATTTTGTGTTTTCGTAATCCATTGCATATTGGATGGTCGATTTCAGATATTTTTTCCCAAGCGGCTTCAACACCAAACGCTCCGTATGGATTTCAAAATAGTCCATATGCACACCTCCTTGCCATTCCGCTCATTTTATGATATCTTAGAATCGAAATTTAAGCAACACGGCAAGAATGAAAATTTGTGCCAAAACGGAGGTCACATGAACACTCTCACCTGCGGCTTTATCGGGCTGGGCTTAATCGGCGGCTCCATCGCCAAAGCGATGAAACAACACCTGCCGGACGTCCGCCTGCTCGCCTACGATATCCATACTGCCTCTTTGGAACTGGCAAAGAAAGAAAAGATCATCGACGAGATCTGTCCCGCCATCGACGGGGCGTTTCAGGGCTGCGATTACCTTTTTTTATGTGCGCCGGTTTCGCATAATGTAGAAAATCTGCGCACTCTGAAAAGTTTCCTCTCCCCCGACACCATCCTCACGGACGTGGGGAGCGTCAAAACGGAGATCCACGAACAGATTGAAGCGCTTGGCTTACAGGAGCAGTTTATCGGCGGCCACCCGATGGCAGGCTCGGAGCGCTTCGGCTACCAGAACGCCAAGGCTTCCCTTTTGGAAAACGCCTACTATATCCTCACGCCGTCAGGGACCGTACCGCAGGAAAAAACAGACGCCTACGAGGAGCTGGTGAAAACCATCGGCGCGATCCCGCTCATTCTCTCTTACGAAGAGCACGATTATGTGACCGCAGCCATCTCCCATCTGCCCCATGTGATCGCCGCTTCTTTAGTCAATCTGGTGAAAGACAGCGATTCGAAAGACGGCGTGATGAAGATGATCGCGGCGGGCGGCTTTAAGGATATCACGCGGATTGCTTCCTCTTCCCCCGCTATGTGGCAGCAGATTTGCTTGACCAATTCGGTCAATATCTCCAAACTGCTTCGGGCATACATCCGATCCCTGACGGATATCGCAGACGATATCGACAGCCGTGAAAAAGACACGCTCTACACCTTCTTTGACACGGCGAGAAGCTACCGCGAATCCTTTATCAGCACGCCCAGCGGCCCCATCAAGGCGGAGTACGTCTTTACCGTGGATATCGCGGATAAACCCGGCGCGATCGCGGCAGTCTCCTCCCTCCTTGCCATGCACGATGTCAGCATCAAAAACATCGGCATCAATCACAATCGGGAATTGGCGGAAGGCGCGCTGCGCATCGAATTTTACGACCAAAAGATGTTAGAGCAGGCGGAAACGGTAATGACGGAGCACGGCTACAAGATTCACACAAGATAAGAAAGAGGTATTTTATGATTTTTCAACCCGCAAAACAATTAAAAGGCGAAGTCACCATCCCCGGCGACAAATCCATCTCCCACCGCGCGGTGATGTTCGGCTCCCTGGCGGAGGGGCTTACCGAAGTCACAAACTTCTTGCAGGGAGCGGACTGTCTCTCTACCATAGACGCTTTTCGGAAAATGGGCATTGAGATCGAAAATACCCCCGAGAAGATCCTCATCCACGGCAAGGGGCTGCACGGTCTTTCCGCACCCTCTTCCATTCTGGACATGGGCAACAGCGGCACCACCACAAGGCTGATCAGCGGCATTCTTGCCGGACAGGATTTTGAGACTACCCTCACCGGGGACGCTTCCATTCAGAAACGCCCCATGCGGCGGATCATGGAACCGCTGTCCCTGATGGGCGCAAAGATCGAAAGCCTGCACGGAAATGACTGCGCGCCGCTTCGCATCACGGGCGCGCCCCTGCACGGCATCCACTATCACTCCAAAGTCGCTTCCGCCCAGGTAAAATCCGCCGTCCTGCTCGCGGGCCTTTACGCCGAGGGCGAAACGCTTGTGACGGAACCGGCTTTCAGCCGCAACCACACGGAACTCATGCTGCGCTGTTTCGGTGCAGAGATCAGTTCCGAACATAAAACTGCAAAAATCTGCCCGGAACCGCAGCTTACGGGACAAAAGATCCATGTGCCCGGCGATATTTCCTCCGCCGCATACTTTATTGCCGCGGGACTGATCGTTCCCGGCTCCGAGATCCTCATCAAAAACGTGGGCATCAATCCCACACGCGACGGCATCCTGCGCGTCGCCAAAGAAATGGGCGGAGATATTACGTTATTGAATGAAAATCGTGACGGGGAACCGACTGCCGATCTGCTGGTGCGATACAGTGCGCTCCACGGCGTCACCATAGAAGGCGATATCATTCCCACGCTGATCGACGAACTGCCCGTCATCAACGTGATGGCTGCCTGCGCGGAAGGCACTACCGTCATCCGCGACGCCGCCGAACTGAAAGTCAAGGAATCCGACCGCATCGCTGTGATGGTGCGATATCTGCGCGCAATGGGCTGTGATATCACAGGGACGGACGACGGCATGATCATAAACGGCGGCGGCGCGCTTCACGGGACCGAGGTGGACTCCCACCTAGACCACCGTATCGCCATGAGCTTTGCCGTCGCTTCGCTGATCGCCGAGGGCGAGACAACGATAAAGGGCTGCGATATCGCAGGCATCAGCTACCCCGGGTTCTACGAAGATCTGGCGCGGTTAAGAGGATAGTTTCACCAACAATCGGTTTAAGAAATAGGAACCGACCATGCAGAGGATCCCCGCCACGCTCCCGTACCAGTTGAGCGCTGCGTCCGACCGCTGGAAATGTCTTCCCTCCACAAACTGCTTGTAATACTCCGTATAATAGGCGAGCGCATAGCTGACCGCACCCGCACCGATCACCCCGAGGATCCTGTAATAGCCACGGAAAATGACCATGCTCACAAACGTCGTTACAAATCCGACGACAAAAAATAGTCCCAAATGCGCCCCGTAGCGTATCAACCACGCTGTCGTCTGAATCTGATCCGCCGTCGGTTCCTCAAAGATCCGCCCTGCGATCTGTTCTGCCATGCGCAGCGTCAGACTAATCGAAGTCGTCCCATCCTGAAACGATACCGCCATCACAAAATAAAACAACAGCAACAGCCCTGCCAGCGAAACAGCGATCACGCAAAGTTCCAGCCCTACGGATAGTTTTTTCTTTCCGCTCATGTATCTGATTTCCCTCTTTCTCTTTCACAGCCCCTTAAAGTTCGGGGCTTCCCACGTCTGTAAGACAAATGTCATATTTCGGTTCACATGATAAACATAGCATCCCCAAACGAAAAGAACCTGTACTTCTCCCGCACCGCCTCCTCATACGCCGCCAGCACATGCTCCCGCCCCGCCAGCGCGGAGACCAGCATGATCAGTGTGGATTCCGGCAGATGAAAATTCGTGATCAGGCAATCCAGCACTTTGAAGCGATACCCCGGACAGATGAAGATATCCGTATCGCCGCAGCCCGCTTTCACGTTTCCGTCTTCGCCCGCCGCGCTCTCCAGGGTACGGCAGCTCGTCGTACCCACGCAGATCACTCTCCCGCCGTTTTTCTTCGTGCGGTTGATACATTCCGCTGTTTCTTCCGTAATTTCATAATGCTCGCTGTGCATATGGTGGTCCGAGAGATTTTCCGCTTTCACGGGGCGGAACGTCCCCAGCCCCACATGGAGCGTCACAAAGGCAGTTTCGACGCCCATGTCCCGAATCGTTTGCAAAAGCGTCTCCGTAAAGTGCAGCCCCGCCGTCGGCGCCGCCGCAGAACCCTCGTATTTGGCATACACAGTCTGGTAACGGTTTTTATCCTGCAGCTTATGGGTTATGTAAGGCGGCAGGGGCATCTCTCCCAGCCGATCCAGCGCTTCCTCGAAAATTCCCTCATAGGAAAAACGAAGCAGGCGGTTGCCCTCCTCCACGACGTCCAGCACCTCGGCGCAAAGGCTTCCGTCCCCGAAGATGAGTCTCGTGCCGGGTCTTGCCTTTTTCCCCGGTTTTACCAGCGTTTCCCAGATATCCTTTTCTTTTCTTTTTAAGAGCAGTACCTCGACTGCCGCGCCGGTCTCTTCTTTCACACCCATCAGCCTTGCCGGAATCACTTTGGTATTATTTAAGACCAGACAATCGCCCGGTCTCAAATAATCCGCAATTTCCCGAAAATGGTGATGCTCCACCGCTCCCGTCTCTTTGTCCAGCACCAGCAGGCGGGAGGAGGCTCGATCCGCTAACGGATCCTGCGCGATCAATTCCTGCGGCAGATCAAAATAAAAATCGGATTTCTTTAATTCTGTCATATCACTTCTCACTCATCCAATGACCGACTCAGTCAGTCTATTCATAAATCCGCATGTTTCAAAAACGCCACATACCCGCGCTTCGTCTCGTACACATCCGCCTTGCTTACCGCCTCCCAGGGCGCGTGCATATTGAGCACCGCCACGCCGCTGTCGATCACGTTCATGCCGTAAAGCGCAAGGATATAGGCGATCGTACCGCCGCCGCCAAGGTCTACCTTGCCGAGTTCCGCCGTCTGGAAATTTACCTTTTCCTTTTCAAAAATAGCGCGGATATGCCCCAGATACTCGGCATTTGCATCGTTGGAACCGGATTTTCCGCGGGAACCCGTAAATTTGTTGAACACCATGCCGCCGCCCAGATACGCCACATTCTTCTTGTCAAAACTGGACGCATAGGTGGGATCGAAAGCGCTGCTCACATCGGAGGAGAGCATACAGGAATGCGCAAGGCATCTGCGCAGGGCAAGCTCGCTGTACTCCCCGGTCAGACCCATCACCTCCGCCACCGCGTTCTCGAAAAACTTCGACTGCATCCCCGTTGCGCCCACGCTGCCGATCTCTTCCTTATCCACAAGGATGCAGCAGGCGGTGCGGTCTGTCTGCCCCGTCTCCAGCATCGCCTTTAGGGACGAGAATGCGCACACTCTGTCATCCTGCCCGTAGGCTAAGATCATGCTCCTGTCAAATCCGGCTTCTCTGGCTTTTCCCGCCGGCACCACTTCAAGCTCCGCCGAGATAAAGTCTTCCTCCTCAAAATCATAGTCCTTTTTCAGGATATCGAGGATACCTTTTTTCACGGCGTCTTTCTGCGCGTTCTTCTCCTCGTCGTCGCCTTTTTTCTTTTTCTCCAGAACAAGGGGCTTATTGCCGACAATGATATCCAGCGCTTCGCCCTCGATGACTTTATTGGCTTTCTTCTCCAGCTGCTCCTGCGCCAGATGGATCAAAAGGTCCGAGACAAAGAAGACCGGATCGTCCTCATTTTCCCCCACATTGATCTCCACGGTGCTGCCGTCCTTTTTTACCACCACACCGTGGATCGCCAGCGGGATCGTCACCCACTGATACTTTTTGACGCCGCCGTAATAATGCGTATCCAGATAGGCGAATCCGCCGTCCTCGTAGAGGGGATTCTGCTTCACGTCCAGACGCGGGGAGTCGATGTGCGCGCCGAGGATATTGATTCCCTCCGCAAACGCCTTTTTTCCGATCTGAAACAGGGCGATGGACTTATTCATCCACACACTGTAGACCTTATCTCCCGCTTTCAGCTTTTTTCCGGCTTTCACCAGCGTTTCCAGTTCCTGATATCCTGCCGCTTCCACGGTATTTACGATCGTGTCGATGCACTCTCTCTCCGTCTTGCCATGATCCAGAAACTCCATATATTCCCTGGCAAAAGCATCCACTTCTTTGAGCTGCTTTGCACTGTAAGTCTCCCAGGTATTTTTACTCTCCATTTTTCCCTCCATTCCGAAGCAATCTGTTTCCTTTCCCGGATGATCAAATTATGAGCGGCGAAGCTGTGCTCCCAGCACATGTTCCAGACTCTTGATGACGGCGCCTGCACATCCTTCGATCTCCTGGGATGTAAGCGTCTTATCCAACGAGCCGATCGACAGCCGGACCGTTACGGATTTCTTATCCTCCGGAATCTGTTTGCCCCTGTATTCGTCCACAAACGCCGCTCCATGCAAAAATTGATTTTTCTTCCGATTCCCCTCGATGACCTCCTGAATCGATTCCCACTTGACCGCCGGATCAAACAACAGCGATATATCATAGTCGGTCATCGGATATTCCGCCAAATGGGAAAAGCTGTTTGTCCGTGAGCGGAAAGGCTTTAAACATGTAACGTCTATTTCAAAGAACAGTACGGACAGATTCTTGATCCCGCAGGTAAGAGACGCCTTTTTTGAAAGCAGGGCAAGGTTTCCGACCTGCTTCTTGCCGACAAACAGATTAAGCCATACTGAATTGTCAGCCCATACAGGTTTGACCTCTCTCTTGAAAGAGATGGCTTCCATATGCGTATAACGCGGCATATATTCTATGACACCCTTTGCCGTTCTAAAAAGCTCCTCCACACTCTTGATGCTGCTGGCAAATGCGCCCGCGATATTTCTGCGCTGGTCGGGCAGAGATTCCGTCTCATCATAGAGCGACTTATAATCGGCATTCCTGAATACCTGCGCCTCCTCAAAAATTGCGAAATCCGTAAAGTAACGCTCATTTTTCACGACAGCCTCACAGAGATTCGGCAAGAGCGAGGAACGTATATATTTCTCATCCGGCGCGGGCGGCGTGGAAAGCGCAAGAATCTGTGCCTTGTCCGGCAAAAAGGCATCGACAAACACATTCTTCATCCACGGATATGTGAAGACCTCCTGCATACCGCAGCGGAATGCGAGATATTCTTTGATGTTTCTGGTAAGGTCCATAGCGAGCTGATTGATCGCACCCTCGAACGACGTCGTGATCGGCGTCGGCTCGAACCGCTCATAGCCATACATTCTCGCTACCTCTTCCATGACATCGTCCTTGATCGACACATCGCCCGTAGACCGCCATGTCGGCGCGACGACACACATAGTATCTCCGGAAAAAGTAATTGTAAATCCCATCTCCTCCAGTTTTTTCTTGATGAGGTCATTTGGGATATCTTTTCCGAGACGCTTTCTGAGCCAGCCAAGCGAAATATCGATCTTAGCGCGCTCAAGCTTCTTCTCATATTTATCACAGAAGCCCGTCACATGCATTTCCGGATAAAGCTGCGCGAAATACTCCATCGCAATAGAAAGTGCAAGGTCGCAGCGCTCGGGATCGACTGCCTTTTCATACCTTGCCGATGCCTCCGTGCGGTTATCATAGCGAAGCGCCGTCCGCCTGATCCCGGTGGATTCAAAATTTGCCACCTCAAGTATGACTTTCTTCGTCTTGGGCAGTATGGAATCTTTCGCACCGCCCATGACTCCCGCAAGGGCAACCGCACCCTCATCGTCGCAGATCGCAAGGTCATCCGGACAGAGCGTAAGCTCTTTGCCATTCAGCAGCAGAAGGGATTCCCCCTCTCCTGCACGGCGCACGTTGATATGACCGGAAATATTGTCCGAATCAAAGGCGTGTGTCGGCTGCCCTGTCGCGAGCATGACATAGTTTGTGATATCTACCAATGCGTTGATCGGCCGCATGCCGACTCGCCAGATACGGCTCTGCATTTGATACGGCGCCGGTTTCACAAAAACGCCGTCGATCTGTACACCGATGTATCTGGGACATCTCTCTGTATCTTCGATACTGACTGTAAAATCCGAATCGCAGTCAGCCGCAAATGGCTTGAGCTCCATAAGCGGCAGATCGTACAACGCCGCTATCTCTCTTGCAATACCGTAATGCCCCCATAGATCCGGTCGGTTCGTCATAGACTTGTTGTCGATCTCCAGAATGATGTCATCCATGTCAAGCGCCTCGGCAAGCGGTGTTCCTGCCGGCGCATCAAACTGTGTCAGATCGAGGATCTCGCTCTCCGTCTCTGTCGGAAAGAGATCGGCTAACCCGATCTCGGAAGAAGCACAGATCATGCCATAGCTCTCTACACCTCTGAGTTTCGCGTTCTTGATCTCAACGGGGTCTCCCTGCCCATGCCATCTGACGATGGAGCCGGGTTTCGCCACGGCGACTTTCATCCCTTTCTCTAAGTTACTGCCGCCACAGACGATATCGCGCACATCCCCGCCCCCGATATCCGTCTTACAGATCCGAAGCTTATCCGCATTCGGATGTGCCTCCACGGCATTGATCACGCCGACCACCATATGATCAAACTGTCCGGCAAGCTCCGTCACCCCCTCGACTTCCACGGTAGACATCGTCAGATCGTAAGCAAGTCTGGTAAGATCCATATCTTCCGGAAGCTTAACATAGTCTTTTATCCAAGATAATGAAATTTTCATGCTGCTCCACCTCTCTCCTTTCCTCGTCTAACAAAACTGCTTTAAGAATCTAAGATCCGCACTGTGGAACAGGCGCACATCGTCTACGCCATAGCGCATCATAACGAGTCTGTCCAACCCGATATTGACATAGAAGCCCGTATACTCGTCAGGATCAAGACCCGCAGCGCGCAGTACGTTCGGATGCGGCGTCCCGCCCGGCATAACTTCTATCCAGCCGACATGCTTGCAGACACTGCAGCCTTTGCCGCCGCAGACCTGACATTCCATATCGATTTCAAATCCCGGTTCTACGAACGGGAAAAAGCCGGCGCGCATCCTCACCGGAACATCCCGCCCGAATACTTTGGAAAGAATACTTCTGATCATTACCTTACCTGCCGTAAACGTGATATCCTTATCCACAATCAGCGCCTCATACTGGAAGAAAGCCCGCTCATGGTGGGCATCCGTCGTCTCATTCCGATAGACTCTTCCCGGATAGACGAAGCGATAAGGCGCTTTGTGCGTCTGCAGATACCGCACGCTGCCGCCGGTAAGATGCGGGCGAAGGCATAATTTTTCGTTCGTGGCTCCGCTGTCATGCCCTTCCAGCCAATAGGTATCCATACTCTCCCTGGCAGGATGGTTCGGCGGAAAATTCAATTTGTCGAAAGCGTAAAGCTCGCTCGTGATATCGTCCTCCTGATAGATCTCGAATCCCATCGAGCGAAAAGCGTCATTTAAGTCATAGCACATCTGTGTGATCGGATGCAGCCCCCCACCGGACGGCATGATGCCGGGAACGGAACAGTCGAAATCCGACGAGACCTCCGAAGCTTTCAACTTGATCTCCTCACGGCGGCTCTCCACCAGCTCGGTGAGCCTTGATTTTGCCTGATTCACAAGACGTCCCATCTCAGGGCGCAGTGCAATATCAAGCGTAGGAAGCTCTTTCAAAAGCTCCGTCAGCGTTCCCTGTTTGCCAAGAAATTTGTTCTTTACAGATTGGAGGTCGTTCTCGCTCTTGGCCTCCATAATTTTTCTCTCACCTTCCGAGAGCAGATTTTGCAGTCTTTCTTTCATTCCTCTTCTCCTCCTGAATGATTTTTCCTATCTATTATATAGAAAAATCCCATGTGTAAAACACACATGGGACGAATCTTCTCCGCGGTACCACCCAACTTCCCGCTGCCGATGCTCAACCGCACCGCGCAGACGGACGCTTCATTCGGCGTAACGTGCCGTGACGTCCCGCACTACTGCCGTTTCCCGCACATAAGACCAATCGCTTCATCGGAAAACCGGTTCGCACAGACAGCTCCGGTGGGAAATTCGGAAAACCTTTGAACCGAAAGGAACTTACAGCCGACGATTCCCTCTCTCTGGCGGAAAAACTTTTCCTACTGACACCTTCATCGCTTTTTATCCTGTTCAAAATCTATCTGTTATTGTAGTGATTTTCTCCCGACTTGTCAAGCCACCCGAAGAGAAATTTGTAAACCGGACCAAAATACCGGTTGATATGCGCCCCGATCATCAGGATATACATCAGCATATAGAACCACAGCATTAAAATGACCACAGTGGTCAAACTGCCGTAGGTGCCAAAATTATTATAATGATCCACATAGACGGAAAAGGCAAACGAAGCAATGCCCCAAAGAGCCGCCGCAAACGCTGCCCCGGGAAGCTGCGCCTTAAACCTTAGTTTCGTACTCGGCACAAACGCATAGATCAGGGCAAAGATCAGGGTCAGGACCGCCCATGAGATCAGGAAACGAAAGCGCATGACCAACCGCACCACCAGATAAAGTGGTGGGATATCTTTCAGGAGAAGATCGACGATCACATTGCCAAATACCATCACAAACAGCGCCACCAGCATCGCCGCCAGGATGACCACCGTATAAAAGCAGGCGATCATGCGCAGCACAAAATAATTTCGCTTCTCCTCCACATCATTGACCGCGTTCAGACCGTGGATCAACGCCAGCATCGCCTTTGCCGCCGACCAGATGGTGACGATGGCAAATACCGTGATCGTTCCCGCAGATCTGTCATAGACGTCCGATACGACGCGCACCACCAGACCGTCCACCGCATCCGGCGTAAACTGCGTGATCGCAGTGATCAGATTCGCCTCCGTGAGGCTTGTAAACGGCAGGATCGCGCACAGCGCCATCAAAAGCGGTATGATGGACAGAAAAAGAAAAAATGCCGTGCTCGCCGCAAAGGCGCTGATATTCTTCTTCGTCATCTGCCAGTTGAAATCGCGAAAGATTAAAAATAACCGATAGATCATATGCATTGTTTCCCGTCTCTATGTCCTGTAACGTTACTCTCTGTTTAAGTCTGCGGCATTCCTGACCGTACAGCCCGGATAATAAGCCGCCAGGATCTCCCCGCAGGAGGCGCCCTGCCGTCCAAGCGCTTTCGCGCCGTTCTGGGCCATTCCCTTACCGTGACCGAAACCACCACCAGTCAAAGTATATCCTACCACAGATTCCCCGCCATTTCCAGTCTCCATAACCGTATCCATCACAAAATACGCACTCGGCACGAGATTTCGCTGCACGGATTCGCTCCCGTCCTGCCTGCGGACAGGGCTTTCCCCGTCGCATAACACATAACGGATATTGTACTCCGAGATCACCCGGTAAACCGCTTTTTCCGTCTCGATCACAAGCGTCTGCGCGATACCGCCGTCTCCACGCTCCGCAACCAAAAGCTGTTTGATACGCCCCGTCTTTTCGATCGGCTCCGACGCAAAATTGCCGCCCGCCGTCCTCGTCAAAATCATGGAAGGCGCCGCCCGATACCGCTCCTGTAATCGTGTAAAAAGAAGCGCCTCGTCAAGTTCCTCTACCGAATAAGTCCAGCGGTACCACGGTTCCTCCCGCTCGATATCCTCCGCATGTGAAGTCTCAATGAACGTCCGGAACGCCTCCTCTGCGCGCAGCGTCTCATCTTCCGGATCAGCCCCGCAGGAAGTGGAAAAGTAATAGTTCTCGGCGGGTTCCCCCTGATAGGTCAAAAGCAGGCCGTCCGTCTCTTTCACCGCCGTGGTCGTATTCGCATGCTCCGCAATATTGTGATAGACCTGATAGGCCGTCGTGTCATCCACATGCGCGCCGAATGCCGGAAGTCCCGCATGCAGGATATAACGGCACGCGTAAGTTCTTGCGCACACCGCCTGCGCTTTTAATGCCTCCGCAGGGTAAGACGCCGGCATCTCGCTCGGCACCACGCTGTAGAGATATTCCTCCAGCGGCAGTTCGTTGATCACAACGATCCCCTCTTCCATCCGCAGGCACTCGATGCTCCCCCGGTAGGCTGTATCTTCTCTGGTACTGCCTGTCAGTTCCAGCAGGACCTTGTCCGTGAGATTTTCACTCCGGTAAGTCCTGCGCTCCCCGATTTTCATATCCTTTTTGCGAAGGACGGTCCGTTCCCCGTCCACGGTGAGCGCGACCGTATCGTGAAAATCACTCCCAGCCGCCGTATTCCTAAGAAGCACCCGAATCCGATCCGCCTCCTCCTGTTTCGACACCAGCCCGGCGCAAACCTTTCCTTTCCTGAGAACAAAATCCGTATCCGCACAGCCCACCCGCAGATCCGCCTGGGAAAGGGACGCCAGATTTCCGTATAATTTATAAAAGGCGGCATTCTCCGCGATCTCGTATATGCCCTGCCCCTCGATCTCCAATTCCGTCTCCGAGAGCCGAAGCAGCCTGCCGTGCACTTTTTCCCGCTGTTCTTCCACGCGCACAAGTTTTCCCGCGCGAAACGTCAGATCCGCGATCTGTTCCCGTTCCGGCAGTTGGAATACCTCTTCCGATGCCTCCGCCCAAAAAGGAATCTGCCCGTAAAAACAGTCCAGACGCTTTCCCGTGACTTCCATGACCCACACGCTCCCCAGATAGTGATCTTCCGGAAGCACTTCCACAATTGTAAGAAGCACGTCGTTTTTTACATAGACTTTCATCTCCTGAAACACGTTATCCGCAAAAGCAGCGGAACGATACGAAAAAGCTCCCTGCATGGCGCCCGTTTCCGTGTAAGCCTCTTTCTTTTTTTCATCTACTTTTAGAAGAAAGATCGTAGTCTCCCAGACGGAAGATTCTCTGTCCAGATGTGCCAGCAGAATGCGGAAAGCCTCGTACCAGTCTTCCTTTAACAGACCGTGCGCAGACTCGTAGCGGTCGGAAAAATCCGGCAGCACAACCCCCGTCCCTGCAAGCTGCGCACACAGCGCCTCGTACTGCCCGTATGTAAAATATGGTGAAGTGACCGCCTTGTCCGCCGTCTCACCCGACGCTGTCTCCGTTTCCTCTGCTCCGCCCTGCGGAAGCGAAAGCGTCCCATCCAGCGCATCAAGCAGAATCGCCACATCCTCCGCCGTGATCTTTTCCCCCTCCGGCGCAGACGTCGTTTCCTGTTTTTCCCTGCGTCCCAGGAGCAGCAATAGCAGAAAAAGAAGCCCTAAAAATATGGCGGAAAGCTTTGCCAGCCGTCTCATATCGTATCTCATAGAACGATCCTTATCGTTTCCTCCCTTATTGTTATGTGGGAAGAATGGATATTATGAGTCCATCATCTCCCGATTTTGCCCGTCTGCTCTCTAACGATCCGCCTCCGGCGCAAACATCCGCATCGCCGCCTTTACATCTTCTTTCATCGCCTCCCGCGCCGTCATGGAAACGGAAGAGAAAAAGATCGGCTCCTTTGCCTTTGACCCTTTCAGATACGCCTCCACCGCATTGCCGCCCGCCCTATCCATATAGGTAAAATAGTTGATCTTGCGCACGCCCGCTTTCACAGCCTTACGGTAATCTTCTCCGCTCACGCCGGAACCGCCGTGCATCACGACCGGAATATTATTTGTCAGGGCGCGCACCTGCCGCACCACCTCAAAATCCAGCTTCGGCGCACTCAGATAGATACCGTGTGTCGTCCCGAAAGAACAGGCAAGCGCATCGATCCCACTCTCCTCCACGAATGCCTTTGCCTGCTGCGGATCGGTATAGATTTTCGTGTCATCACCATCCGCATCTCCGGTTCCGGATTCCCGTTTCCCCATACTTCCCAGTTCCGCCTCCACAGACGCGCCGGTCTTTTCCGCCATAGCGACTGCTTTTTTCGTATTGGTAAGATTCTCCTCGTAGGAAAGCGTAGAGCCGTCATACATAATACCGGTAAACCCGAGATCCAGCGCTTCCTGCAAATATGTAAGCGTCTCGCCGTGGTCAAGATGGACGCAGACCGGCACAGATGCTACCTTTGCCGCCCGCACCATGACAGGTCCGATCAGCTTTAAGGGAATCCACGGTTCATGACATTGCGCAAACTGGAGAATCACTGGAAGACCAAGCTCCTCCGCAGCCCCGATCACCGCCTGCAGGCTTTCCAGATTCGCCGCGTTAAAAGCGCCGACCGCGATCTTCTTTTCCTCAACGATCTGCAATACTTCCTTTAAGGTAATTAACATACGCTCCTCCTCTATCCGATCTTTTTCCATCCGCTCTGAATCTTCTGCTCCAGTTCCGCAAAAGGCCGCAGACCGCTCAACGCGTCATAAGCCGCAACACAGCAGGCGCCCGCCGCCGCTGCCAGATGCACCGCCATCTCAGGCTCGCAGCCATCTAACAACGCCGTCAAAAATGCCGCGATACTGGTATCCCCCGCTCCGGTGCCCGACAACACCCGTTCCGGTACATAGCTTTTCTCAAACCCGCAGCGATCCGCCCAGCATACAGCCTCCAAACCTAACTTTTCCCCGATCTTTTCCAATGCAGAACAGGAAGCGGTCCGATAATAAAGCCCCGGCGCGCCGCACTTGATCAGCAGGATCTTTGCCCCCAGTTCCATACAGCGGTCCGCCAGCGGTCTTACATCTTTTTCGATATCCAGAATCTCCGTGATATCCCTGCCTGCCGCCCTGTCCTGCCATTTCTGGAACCGCTCCCGATCCAGCATATAGCACAGTTCCTCCACGCTGGGAACCAGAATATCCACATAAGGGATCACCCGTTTCAGGATCTGCCCCCAATCCGCCCTGCCTGCCTCCGAATCCTCGTCGATCGCCGCAAAATCGAGCGATGTTGCCGCGCCGTATTCCTTTGCCCGCTTCATCAGCCGGAGGAGTTCCTCCCCGTCTTTCTCATACATGGAACGCATCAGCGGCGGATAGCCGAAATGAAATAAAGCCGCCTCTTCCAGCTCTTTTTCCGGAACATCTTCCGCGCAGAACGTATGGTTTGCGCCCGGATTGTGCAGAAAGATCCGATCGATCCCCGGCATGGCAAGCACGACCGAATAGGAAGTGGACTCTGTCTTTGAGACAAGCAGACCCTCCTGCGCATCGTGGGATTTTAAGATATTGCAGATCATCTCCCCGAAAGGATCCGACCCGACCTTTCCCATCAGCGTGACATCCGCCCCGAAAAACTTCATCGCCAGACCCGTGTTCGCCACGCAGCCGCCTGTATGTACATCCGCATTCCGGACGTTTACCAGTTTCCCCGGGGACAGAATTTCTTCCGGATGCGACACTTTTTTCTCCGGAAATACGGGCGTGATATCCAGACAGATATGCCCTGCTACGATTACTTTCTTTTTCAAGATATTCCTCCATCCCCTTCTTCGCTCGCGGGCTTCGCCCTGCACCGAGTTCGCGAAGCGATACTCGCGCAGTTAATGTCAACGACATTTACTGCAACGCTACATTGCCATCGCGTACATTATATCATTATTTCCTTTTCCCCGAAAGATATTTTCTCTTGACTTCACTCGTTTTATATGCTACTTTATTGAATATAGATTCAATGAATAATTTTTCAGCGAGGTGATATCATGGCAACCAGAGAAGAACAAAAAGAACAGCGCAGGCAGCTGATTCTGGAAAAAGCGCTGGAATTATTTGTCAAACGCGGATATTCCGACACAAAGATCGGGGACATCGCAAAAGCCGCCCAGATGAGCACCGGTCTGATGTTCCACTATTTCGATTCCAAAGAGCAGCTCTATGAGACGCTTGTGCGGATGGGTGCGGACGGAACGAATCTTCCGCAAAAACTCCCCTACAAAGATCCGCTCGCTTTTTTTGAAGGCTTTCTGGACACGCTCTTTACCTATGCCACGGAAAATCCCTGGGTATTTCATATGTTTATCCTGATGGCGCAGGCAAGGCGCAGTGAAGGAATTCCCGCACACATCAGAGAGATCGCCCTGCGCGTCAATCAGGTCGAACAGTCCGCCAAAATGATCGAGGCAGGTCAGAAACAGGGCTGTATCCGCAAGGGCGATCCTTACGTTCTCTCCTTTACATTCTGGAGCAGCGTGCAGGGCATCATGGAACAGCTCGCTTCCGCCCCCGCGCTTTTGGAAGAGGGAAGGCTGCCCGAAACGGACTGGATCATCGACATCATCAGAATAAGAAAGGAAAAATGAAAATGAAAAGAGTTCTTATCATCGGCGGCGGTATCGCCGGACTCACCGCAGGCATCTACTGCCTGCAAAACGGTTATGAAGTCACGCTCTGCGAAAAGAACACCGCCACCGGCGGAGAATGCACAGGCTGGGACAGACAGGGGTATCACATCGACAACTGCATCCACTGGCTCACAGGCACTAAACCCACGGACAGCCTCTATCCGATCTGGCGAAATATCGGCGCGATCAACGACGATACCATCCTCTACCACGAACCGTATTTTTATGCCCTTACACGCGACGGAAAAACCCTGCATTTCTGGAGCAATCTGGAAAAGGCAAGAGCGGAATTCTTAAAAGCCGCGCCCGAAGATACCAGCGAGATCAATAAACTGTTCGACCATATCCGGCTTGCCGAATCCGTCCGCGTCCCCAGCGAAAAATCCCTTGCCGACATGAATATGATCGAGTATCTGCAATTCGGCATGACGATGGCGGATATGGGAAAAGTCATCAAAGAATACGGTAACGATACCATCGCAGACCTTGCCGCCCGCTTTCAGAATCCCCTTGTGCGCGAAATGCTCACACAATATCTGCATCCGTCCTACAAGGCGGTCACCCTGCTCAGTTCCATCGGTTTTTATACAGGCGGAAGCGCTTCCATTCCCATGGGCGGCTCCGTCGGCATGATTCGGCGCATCACAGAGCGCTTTTGGGCGCTCGGCGGCAGACTTTTGACCAATATGCCCGCTGCAAGTATCACGATAGAAGGGCGTTTTGCCCGCTCCGTCACCTTTGCGGACGGCAGTAACATGCCCTGTGATTTTGTGATCTGTGCCACTGACCCCGCCGTCACCTTTGGCAGCCTCCTTCCCGCAAAATACATGGATAAAAAGCTCCGAAAAATGTATGAAACAAAGGACGGCTACCGCGTCTCCTCCACGTTTCACATCTCTTTCGGCATCCTTGGCGATGCCGAATGCGGTCTGCCCGGCGGTTCTAACGTTTATCCGTGCGAAACCTACCGCGTCGGCAAAAGTGCTTTTGATCATATCGGCATCCGACTCTACGACTACGATGAAAGTCTGTTCCCAGCCGATAAACGGGTCATTCAATGCAATATCCCGCAGGAAAATGCGGACTATGAATACTGGAAAGATCTCTATGCAGACAGATCGGCATACCTTGCCGAAAAAGAAAGGATCGCGGAAACCATAGGCGACCGCATCCGCCGCCTGTTCCCCGCTCTGGAAAACAGACTGCTTGTCCTGGACACTTACTCGCCTTACACTTTTACAAAATGGTGCGGCGCATACAAGGGCGCTTACATGAGTTTCTTTGAACAGAAAGGATATAAAAGTCTGACCGCCAAAAACAGCCTCCGCGGTTTATCGAATGTCTTCTTGGCGGGTCAATGGCTCTCCACAAACGGCGGTCTGCCGATGGCGGCAGCCTCCGGACGTTTTGCCGCCGCGCATATCCTGAGAGCGGACCGAAAATGATCCCGTCAGCAAAAGCAGCCGTACAAGACGACTGCTTTTTTCTCTTTTGTATGAGACCCAAAATGCCGGATCTTGTATTTTGACTCCTAGCAACGCTAGGTGGGTAACCGCAACCATACTTCTGTCTTCCACTGCATAATGCCCGAAGGCTGGAGGCCTGACATCTATATGACAATGTAGGAATCCCGTTTAAAGTATCTGTAGGTTCAAAATAACAAGACTTTGTCGTGCATTTCAGGTTAATTCTATTATATCCGAATTGACCGCAAAATACAACAGGATTTTTGCTTGAGTTTCCGTAGTTTTATCCACAGCCGCCCGATCTTCCCGGTATCGCAGTAA
>JAMPCE010000001.1:80183-98912 GCA_023666335.1 bacterium | reverse complement strand
CCCTGGTTCAATATTTCCGCTTTTGAATTACATTCTACGGAAACTCAAGGATTTTTGGACTGGAAAGATTTCATCTGCATATATATAATCTACCGCTGTACCGGAAAACTTTTCAGATGAGATGGGACACTTTTTTCCAAAAAAATTTCTCAGTTCCATATGAATCCCTTCTTGATATATTCCATCCTGTTCACATCCTGTTCGTCTTCTTGTTCGCTTTGTACAAGATATGAACAGGATGGTTCTTCATGAATAATATTTTTGATTTTTACTTGACGGCTTATCCGGCAGTGTCATTTTCAACTCTTTATTTCTTAGCATTTTATCGAGATAATGCCTTCTTAGATATAATCTATTAGGGAATGCAAATTCTTTCACAATTTCCTTCACCGACCTGGGTTCCGAACAAAAGGCAATGATTGCTTCCATTATATCCTGTTCATCATCCTGTTCACTCCGAACAGGATAAGATTCCTCTAATGTGGCATCTCTCATTTTTTCCGAAATGTTTTCGGTTTTTCTAAAAAGAACAGCTATAAAGCCATCTCCATATTCATCAAAAATCGGTTCGGACAATCCATATTCCCTGCATCTACTGATAATTCTTGGAATACCGGTTCCCCACGCTTCCACAATCTGCATATAGTGAAACGCTTCTGCGATTGCCTTATTTCTACAAATCGATTTTCCCCTCTTCGCCGTCTCTAAATCCACCCCGTCATAAAGCATTCCCGGCGATATTACCTCTACTCTATCATCAAAAACACATACTTGAATACAGGTTTTTTGCAAATAACTCCTGTGTACAACAGCATTTGCGATCATTTCCCGAATCGCGGACGGCGGGAGTTCATAGGACTCACTTCTATAGATACCCTCAATCTCTACGCCTAAGTTAATATGTCTTAATACAAATTGATGCGCCGCCTCAATCTGCTCATAGATCGGACCATCAAATTCTTTCTTGTCAATAAAGATATCTCTGACTGTTCCCTTAAAAACAGCGCATTGCACCCTTGCAAACCGATCCCTATTCTCTGTCAGGAGATCAAAAGCATGTGTCGGATAAAATTCTTTTCCCACTCTGCACAGAAGACCAAAATCATGCAATTTCTCTAATGTCATTTCTTTTACCGCATTCTTTTCTTCTTCTGTCTTGCAGGAACTGATAGCTATCCGTGTCATCCTATGGCATAAATCCAACGCCTTCTCCTCATAATATTCTTCTCCAATCTGCTGTAAGGAATCATAGGAAATATTCTACCCCTCTAACTCAAGTTCCTGCAATTTCCTGACATCAGCAGGCCTGCTCGTCCCATTTATCCTGATATAAGTGCTCGTTTCTTTTCCTTTAGCAGCAATATAATACGGTCTGAATTTCCCCGATGGCACATCAACCACAAGCAACGTTTTATTTTCTATTGTCTGTATAGAGATATCCGGCTCAATCTGCGGCGTGCAGGCGTCAGAAATCATATTAGAAATCGCATCGGACAATTTGAACGGGCTGGCATCGCCAATCCCATAAACAACCTGCGTTTTATCGTCGATTCCAATAATCACCTTACCGCCGGTTGTGTTGGAAAATGCAATGATGTCCTTTAGAAATTTCTCGTGGTTGCTGGGAATTTCTCTTTTGAATTCAATATTCCTGCTTTCTCCAAAATATTCTTTCTCGATCATGCTGTTACCTGCTTTCCTAAGAATACATATCGAGCGTAAGTCCTTTTATTATATTATCGGTTAATATTGTACCACATTTCATTTACTTTTTCAACTAAATTCAATGTCTGATTGTACAAATGAAAGTGCATCAGATTGATCGGTTATTGTCTACTCATCCTTGATTGCTTGGATCATTGGTTTATACTTTTTTTCCAATTTTACCCGGGTCCATGTTCTCGGACCGTCAAAAGTTCTGCCGTCTGGCTGCGGCAACGATTCTACCTGCTCCTCTATATCCTTTTCCCATTGACTGATTATTTTGTCTATTCTATCTTGTCGATCCTGTGTCAATTTCTTTTCTAACATAATTTAGATATCCCTCTTTTTGAAACATTTTTAAAAAACTAAAAAATTCTAAATATCCGCCCGGCTTATATGCGCATAATGCGCGCAATATAAATGTGCGGAGTATTCCCCTTGGCCACTCCTTCTCTATCCTCCCCAACTTACTAGACTCTCAAGTTGAATGGACAGATTACGCTATTGTATAACTTCTATTTTTCTGATATCCTTTCTCTCAAATTCTACAGCACTGTCTTCCCTGCTGACAATGATACTTTCGTTTCCCGATTCGCTTTCATCTGCATATATATAATCTACCGCTGTACCGGAAAACTTTTCAGATGAGTTGGAATAAACATTCACTTTTTTCCCTAAAAAATTTCTCAGTTCCATATGAATCCCTTGCTCCTGTTTTACTCCCTTACTAACTTACAAGACTCTCAAACTATTGACAAAGAAAAATATATCTGTTAGAAGTTTTACTCCCTTACTAACTTACAAGACTCTCAAACGAACCTTGTTCGCGCGTCTCTCATGATTGAGTTTTACTCCCTTACTAACTTACAAGACTCTCAAACCCGCTTTCGTCCACTTCCTCGCGCTTTGCCGGTTTTACTCCCTTACTAACTTACAAGACTCTCAAACCCTCTTTGCTACCGATAAAATATCTGGTCAGTTTTACTCCCTTACTAACTTACAAGACTCTCAAACTATTGACAAAGAAAAATATATCTGTTAGAAGTTTTACTCCCTTACTAACTTACAAGACTCTCAAACATATAATCGCGGAATTGCCAGAATCGCTAAGTTTTACTCCCTTACTAACTTACAAGACTCTCAAACCGGGAGGTTGGTCTCCTCTTTGTCCGTCCGTTTTACTCCCTTACTAACTTACAAGACTCTCAAACGATTAAAAGGGGTGACTTGACCTCTTATGGTTTTACTCCCTTACTAACTTACAAGACTCTCAAACCTTAACTGTGTTGATTGCGTTGTCGATCTTGTTTTACTCCCTTACTAACTTACAAGACTCTCAAACCCTTGCCCTTTTCTGCTCCCCATTCTTCCTTGTTTTACTCCCTTACTAACTTACAAGACTCTCAAACCCGTAAAAAAGATCTTGCGGTTCCCGACACGTTTTACTCCCTTACTAACTTACAAGACTCTCAAACCGGATCAAATGACGTTCTTAAACCAATATTGTTTTACTCCCTTACTAACTTACAAGACTCTCAAACCCATCATTTACTGCATTGGTGTACATCTCAGTTTTACTCCCTTACTAACTTACAAGACTCTCAAACCGAGAACGACATAACGTTATACCTCGATCAGTTTTACTCCCTTACTAACTTACAAGACTCTCAAACTACGCCGCCCTTTTGAAAAAATGGCGCATTGTTTTACTCCCTTACTAACTTACAAGACTCTCAAACCATGATCTGTTTAATGTGTTCATCTTTGTAGTTTTACTCCCTTACTAACTTACAAGACTCTCAAACCGCTCCACCCCACCGAACAAAACTCTCTTTGTTTTACTCCCTTACTAACTTACAAGACTCTCAAACAAAGAACATCCTGATAGTTATGTTTATGCTGTTTTACTCCCTTACTAACTTACAAGACTCTCAAACATGAGACATGGAACGCGTTCTTAAGGCGTAGTTTTACTCCCTTACTAACTTACAAGACTCTCAAACACCGCTTGCCTGCGAAGCCGAATTGTAACCGTTTTACTCCCTTACTAACTTACAAGACTCTCAAACTTTACATTATACTATACTGTTTGCCACACAGTTTTACTCCCTTACTAACTTACAAGACTCTCAAACTTTCTAGCCGTTTTTCGTATACAAGAGGTCGTTTTACTCCCTTACTAACTTACAAGACTCTCAAACCAATTCACACTCCTATTTAGACGGCTTTGAGTTTTACTCCCTTACTAACTTACAAGACTCTCAAACGCTCGATTCATGGGCTAAAGAAAAAAATCTGTTTTACTCCCTTACTAACTTACAAGACTCTCAAACACGTTCTTGTAGGCGTAGCAGGCTTGCAGGTTTTACTCCCTTACTAACTTACAAGACTCTCAAACTGGAGGACTAATCATGGCAACGCGCGACAGTTTTACTCCCTTACTAACTTACAAGACTCTCAAACCGTTTCGTTCGGAGAATAGTGGTCTTCCTTGTTTTACTCCCTTACTAACTTACAAGACTCTCAAACTAACGAATCCGTCTGGTATTTACAAATGTGGTTTTACTCCCTTACTAACTTACAAGACTCTCAAACAGGGAGGATTGCGATGAATAAAACTATATTGTTTTACTCCCTTACTAACTTACAAGACTCTCAAACTTGTAGTAATCCGTATACTGGGAGCGACTGGTTTTACTCCCTTACTAACTTACAAGACTCTCAAACCTCAAATTGTAACACGACCTTTTCAACCAACACATCATTTGAAGTTCTCACCGAGTTTATGTATCGACATACATTTGTAAGTCAGTCTACATCAATTATACACATATCTTGATCCAAAATACAAACAGTTTCGTTCTCCAGTTTTTCCTTTTGCGTATTCTCCAACAAGATCAGATTTATCTTTTCATAAAAAGCGCATTGATACAATTCTTCCATTTCCGATTGTGTTACATAGGACTTTAGATTGACAAAAAACAATGTACTAATGGAGCAAAACCGCTTCAACGCTTTCATATAACTTGCGATTTTCCCAACCAATGTGTCTTCCTGATCCGCGATTTCAACATGGCACAATTTCAATAACCCCGCCATATTATCTTCTACATCAAATTCCAAAAAATAAGGACTTCTGCTCAGTAATTCCTCCAAATAGGATATCATATCCCCTTGCAGCTTTACTGTCTGTTCCATCATGGAATCTTTCATCTCACTTATCAGTTCCTGATACAGTTTTTGCTGTATTCTCTTTTCATTACAATCGATTGCAAAGGGATTCACAATAATCTCCGCCGTTTTCCCCAGTGTCATAATTGTATCTTTTTCTGAAAGAATAAAACTTCCCTCTTTTCCCTCCATCTGGTTGATCAACATATCAATCACATGGGCAAATATATTCGGCGTCTCAATCACCAAAACATTGACTCTGTTTTCCTGTATTTCCAAATCAATGCCAAACTCTGTACACATCAACCTCATAAGACAACCAGCCTCTCGTCACTGTCCAGCACTTCCGAACAGGATTCACCCACAATATACTCCATCTTCGCATACTGTTTTTCCGTCACCTTAAGTAACTGTACCAGCCCTTCTCTCGGCTTATTCTTTTTCACGCTTTCGCTGATCGCATCTGCCATCGTAGAATTTTGCGCAAGTTTACAGTAAACGGATTCCTGCAGCATCAAAAACCCGCTCTTGATCAAAAATTTGCGAAACTGTCGATAAGCCCTTTGTTCTTGTGCAGTAAGCACAGGCAAATCAAAAAAGACTAAAATTCTCATATATCTATAACTCATTTCTGTAAAATTTGATCAGCGACACATCATTATCTGACAGCGCATCAAAGATACTCTTGCAGTAGATTTTAATTGCGTTGCTGACAAATTCCTTTCTCTCTGCGATCGTCACTTCCTGCTGCAGAATCTTAAGAATTTCTATTTTTTCCGAATGTTCAAATTGCTGCGGATTCAACTCTTTTACTTTTTGGTCTACGATAGGACGAAACGGTTCCATCAGATCCGACCCCAGATTAAACGGATTAAACATATTATCATGAAACAGCCCGATCTGTGTAAGATATCCGTTTGCAGCAATCTCTCTGTTAAACGCCGATAAGATGATCCCGTACCCATAATTTAGCGCGGCATTTATGCTGTTATCTTCCGTTCTTGTAAACTCCATCCCAAAAAGAGCGTTAAAATAGACTTTTGCGGCATGCCCCTCCCGGTTTGTCGTATCGCCAAATTCTATCTCCTCAATATATTGATACAACATGCTGCTTTCGGTTTTTTGCCACGCTGCAAGCGTTTCCGCCTGCTTACGGATTTTCTCGATTACGATCTCTGTCCAGACCGCAGTCTTAGTCTCGCTGTTCCATCCGATCTGATTTCGCACTTTAACACTGGTATCATGACTCCCATAATAAGGAATCAATTCTGATGACGGATTTCTCTTTTCATCACAAAAGATCACCTTGATTTTCTTTTTGGTAAGTTCACAAAGCAGCGCAGCCGTCAGAGAGACCGCTGTCGATTCTATCACCAGCATATAGATCTCGCTGATATGTACTTTCACAGTCTCTCCTTTGCGTACCACCAGATATCCCATCTGATAATCCAGCTTCGCGCTGCTTGAAACAACGATCGTCCGCCAACTCATACTGTTAACAAATCAATGCGGTTTTCATATACGCCGGTTACCGATTGATTGATCAATATAAACTCCTCCGCCTCTGAAACCTTTTTGCTGATCAGCATAACGCCAGTCTTAGCAGCCTCTCCTATTAATGACAAATTTGCAGAAGTCACACCAATTTTTGTTAAATTCAATATTTCCAAAAGAACACTTCCCTGTTGTACACAGGATAATTGTTCAAATTTTTCTCTGTCTTCTTGTAATTTTATTCCCACGGGATTCGGTTTCTTTTTGAAAATGCCATTATTATGCTTATCACACAAAATATCGTACAATTCCAAATTATCTTCTATAGTAACCTTTTCGCTCTTTTCTCCTTTCTCCAATTCTTTGACATAGTTCATCCATTTTTGGTCCAGACAAACTGAAATCGCATTTCTGACAGATATCTGATTCCCTGTCTTTCCTGAAATATGTATATTATATCCACCTTTATTGACGAGAGATTGTATTTTAATTTTTTTCATCCGTATAGACGGCTCTGCCAATCCTAATTCTTTTTCACAATATACCTGCAACAACTGCGGATTCTTTTCAATCCGTTCTTTCCACAATACCGGCACCGTCTCCAACGTTCGGACTCGTTTATCCTTAACCGTATGTTCTACCAGAATATAATACGCCGTAGAAACACTGCTGAAACCGCCGTATTTTGTTACATCCTGCATCCGTGCATCCGTTCCTTTCAGCGGAATATATCCCACGCCTGCCGCCTTTTTTGCACTGTAAAGCGTCTGATCGGCAAGTCCGCCATGCCCTTCAAAATTCATCCTCGTAAGCAATGGCGTATTTTTGGTCATCATCCTGCGGACCGTCACAATCGTTCCGGTCTCCTCTTTCCCGTTCTGCGCAACCCAGGCGGTTTCCTCTCCCCGCTTCACATCCCAATCGAACATTCTGCTGAGATTATAATGGTTCTTACCGCTGTCTTTTGCATAATCCTTTTGAATAAACTGCAAAGGATTCTGCGTAAACTTCACAAAATAAACATTTCCTACCACAATATTGAGATAAGCATCCTGTGCATGATGAAAATCGTTTACCACTCTGGTTTTGACCAAATTTCTCTTCTGTCTGAACTCCGAAACATTGGATGCTTTCGCATATACGATCGTTGTATCAGGAAGCGCCTGCTGTAAAATAGTCGTCACTCCTTTCGTCCCCTGACTGGTTTCCACAAGCTGTCTGGCGATAAATCCTGCCTTCTGTTCGTCTGTAAAAGGATTTCTGCCCGTCAAACGTTTCAGCTTTTCATCTGATATCAACTTCTTTCTGTTCAGTTCTCTCCACATATTCTGCTGCGTCATATAAATATTCTGCTCCAGCGGATAGGTGTCGCTCTTATGCGCATTCAATTCCTTTTCAACCAATACCAGATTATCTGCAAGATTATCATCTTTCACAAAATGTCTCGGATAAATATGGTCGATATCATAAAGATTATCGTTAAAGAGCTGGTCCAAATCGATCGGCTTTCCCGTATACATGGAGCGCCCCATCTGCGTCAGGTACAAAAACATCTTTTTACTTCTGATCGTACCGTTTTCATCCGCATTTTCGATAATGCTTTTCCAGTCATGCTCTTCATCTTTTATATTTTTATACAAATCCATAAACTGCTGTTTCCGGGAATTTTTTCGCTTTTTTTGTTTCTCTTCTTTCCGCGTCATTTCAACAAACAGACGCTTGGGCGCCGTTCCCATGATTTTTTCTACTTCCTTAATGATCAGTATCGTCTGCCACACCATTCTTTTCACGGGTGCAGAAAAATACAGATCATCCAAATCTTCTGCCTGTAATTCCGACAGCACCTTGTAGGAATCCTGCTGATATTTTTCCAGTTCCTCCCTGTAGGTGTATGCATCCTTTGCCAAAAGTTCCATCAAATTATCATTGGTTTCCCAGAGCATGGTAATTAACGGAAGAATCTCTCCCGTACGCTTACTGCATCCTTCCAATTCCAAAAATGCTTTTGACAAATTTCCCCAATCCTTAAATTTTAACCCCAATATCCTTTTGATCTGTTCTTCACTGAGTTTTTCTCTGTACTTTTTTTGTATCTGCTCGCGTAAAAATTTCTTGGAATCCCCATAAACGGTACACCAGAACACGATATCCTCTACGATCTTCCTGCCTTCATCCGTATCTAATGCTTCTCCTAAAATATTTTTAAACTTACCATAGGTTGCCAGATAATTGTTGATCGTGATATCTATTCCGGTAATCTGTTCAATTTCCCCCTCTTTGATCAGTCCGCACCCTAAAAGATATTGATACAACTGTTTCTTGGTGACTTTTTTCCCTCTCTTGAAAAGATCGTTATAAATATCCTGTTTCACAGTGACAGGAATCGGTTCCCCATAAATTTTAATGTTATTGATCTCATTCAACACGCAGAATTTTTCATACAGCAAAGACGCTTTCGGCAAAACGTATTCATTGTTCAAATAGGTACAGCGTCTCACCATTCTTGTAATAAACTTTTCTGCCGTTTCTTTCACATCCACTTTCTCTTCGATATTCCAAGGTAAAATCTGTCCGGATTCTTTGCGCACCACCCATCCGTTACCGCCATTTTTCGCGCTGTTTTCGCTCAGAGGTCCGAGGTAGTACGGTATCTGAAACGAAAACAATTTGACGATCCGCTCCGAAACGGTCAGCCCCGATTCATCTTTTTCTTTTAAAAAGGGCAGATACCCTTGCGCATTTTCCAAAATCTTTTTTAGTTCTGCAAGATGCACCTGATTGGGGATTACTCCGTTGGAAGCTGTCAGTTGCTTTGGCAGAAAATTTTCTTTTTCGATCTCCGCCTTTACATATTGCACTTCTGTATCTTCCGCCGGCATATGATTTAAAAGCTTTCTGATCCCTGCGTACAGATCCTCCTGCGTTCTCCCTTTCATATCCCGACGCTGACGCTTCTCTGCATTTGTCGTATTGACATAGGCGCTATAGGTTTCCTTCTCAGCCTTTCGAAAAAAAAGATCATAGGTTTCCTTCTCGCAGTACTTTCGCACAAGCGTCTTTAGGATTTTCAGGTCTTCTCCATGTTTTTCATACTGAGCAACCCTCGCCTCCGATAAATAAGTATAGCCTGTCATAATACCTGCCAGCGATCCCAGATCATACATTTCTTTCATGATCCGAATCAGATCAAAACGGTCTTCTCCCAAAACTTCCAATATTTCCGGTACTTTTTCATCATATCCAGCATCCGCAAAACAGATCGCCGTCTTCTTATCTGTGTCATCCTCTATGCTATCTCCGAAAAGGAGTTTTATATCTGTTTTTAAGCCGCAGATACAATTCACGAACGCCCTTTTCTGCTTTTCTTTCGCAAGTACGCCAAATACTCCCGCCAATTCTTCCGCTTTTCGCTTTCTGGCATATTCGCGCGTACTCAAAATTTCTTCCACCGCGCTGCAATCCTCCAATATCGGAAACGTAATATCCAGCTCTTCCGATACGCGATCACAAAACTCCTGATAAATTTCTGAAATTTTCCGCTCTCCCGCTATATCTCCCAGAGATTCGTTCAAAAAATGCCCGCGGTGCTTAAACATGTTTAATATCGCAAGATATACGAGCCTGACATCATGCTCCCGCGTTGATTCGAGCAATTCTTTTCTCAAATGAAAGATCGTCGGATACTGCGCATAATATTCTTTGTCCGTATAATCCGCATCATGAAAAATCCCGTTTTTATCCCGTACAGGCATATCCTTATCTGCAAAGCAGTATTTGCTGTTATCCAGACGCTGATAAAAACAGGGATCGATCTGCGTGACAGCATCATGAAAATAGTCTTTCAGAATGCCGATCCTTGCTGCTTCACGCTGTCTCCTGCGTCTGGATATTCTATGTGTCCTTCTGTCAACTGCAGTCTGCGCTTCCTCAAATTCTCTGATCCCCCACAGATCTTTCCCCTTTGCTTTGAGCAGTTGATACTTTTCATCCGTCACCGCCCAGCCGACAGATGACGTCCCCATATCCAGCCCCAGAAAATATTCTCTTTTGTTCATGTATTTTCCCCCTTTTGTCTTCTTGACTTTTTTCCCATATGATGTTACGCTGAATACGAACTTACAAGACGAGTGCAAATAAGGTTTATCCGAAATCGTCGAATGACTCTACATGGTGTAGATATAAAAAAGGACTTGCATGCAAGCCCTTTTTTATATTGCTGTACATCAATTTTATTATACCACAATACGAATCATATTCAACACTATTATGAAGACACGGCGTAATCTTTATAGCTCTGCTAATTTCAAATGGAAAACTACCTGCCGCTCTCCTTCTCCCGATACATCATCGCATCCGCCTCTCCGACCAGAAGATCAAAAGCCTCCTCTCCCGTTTTGGAATAGGCCGCGCCCACGCTCGCAGATATTTTTTGAAAATGTTCTTCCTTATGGTACTCCGCATTGAGCTGTGTCTTGATCTTTACTCTCAGCGCTTCCACTTCCTCCGGCGTACGCGCTCCGAACATGACCACCAGAAATTCATCGCCGCCTGTGCGTGCGATCAATCCCTCCGAAATGCCTTCCTGTAACGTCTTTGCCGTAAGAACAAGCGCCCTGTCGCCCTCCTGATGCCCGTAAATGTCATTGATGCTCTTGAAATAATCAAGATCGATACAGAATACGCACATATAATCTGCCTGTTCTTTCTCAATATATTCATACAGATAGCGTCTGTTATACAGTCCGGTCAGAAAGTCTGTATTCGCATTTTTGATCATCATCTGCTGGTAAAGATGCTCCTGCGTCACATCCGTAGCGACGCCGACAGTCCCCATAACGCTGCCGTCCAGATCGAACAGCGGCGCCTTATAGGTCTTTAACTCCCGCATACTGTCCCCGATCTTTAGCGTCTCATCAAAAATACAGGTCTCGCGCTTCTCCATGACCTCGTATTCCGATTCCATGCAGACAAATTCGCCCTTTTCATATTCGTCCGGATCAATATCCCAGATATAATAGTGTCCGCGCCCCTCAATCTGTTCCGCCGTCTTATTGACCGCTTTGCAGAACGCGTCATTGACTTTCATATGCGCGCCCTCTTTATCTTTATACCAGACCAAATGCGGCACACAGTTGATCGTCGCATTCAGATAATTTTCTGTCTTCCATAAATCCTTGCGCAGCTTATTGCCCCTCTGCCAGTGAGACAAACGAAACCGCAGTTCGCTCTCCGATAAGGGCATCACCCAGATATCCGCGATCTCCTCGTCATACGCTTCCGTCAAAGCCTCCGTCTGCTCCTTATCCGCAAGCAGGATCAGTTCCGCTTCCGCTTTCTTATGGGAAATCAGAAAAGACAGCGTCTCCTCCGCCTGCATCCGGCTTACATCCGCCAGAATCACATCCGCTTCTACCGCCAGTTCCGGATCCGGCGCATCACTCTGTATATATTCATGCGTAAAATTCAGAAAGCGCGGCATTTCCTGTAATACCGCAAACAATTCCCTCTGTTCGGAAATCAAATAAAAGCAAATATGGCAATGATACATAGGCTTCCCCTGTCCTTTTCTGTTCTCTGCTGCGAAAAAATGGAAAAAAGGGGCATGTCAACGAAAGATATGCCCCTTTCCATTTTGAAATAATAACCGGGTTCGCGATTGAACGAAGTTCAATCAATCAGAGTGCATTTACCAGCTTCTCAAGTGCCGCCAGTGCCTCATCGGGAAGTTTGTCATAACCTTCCTTCTTCTCGGCAAAGCCCTTAACCGCATCCACACGGGTCTGCAGCGCGCTCTTTAACTGAGACTTGTAATCAGCGTCATTTAAGTTCGGCGTGAAGTCGCCGGTCTTACCGCTCCAGTCGTTCATGATCTCGATATCCTCGAAAGGACCCCACTGTTCAAATTTTGCCTTGCCCTCAACGATGGTCTCAAGGATGCCGAGGGTATCTTCTTTCTGGCACTTGTGACCCATGAAGTCGCCGGTATTGACGATGTAGCAGTCAACGTTCTTCTCTTCCACCAGCTTCTTGAACTTCTCATAGTCGTTTACCAGAGGATAGGTTCTGAACGGGTTTGCATAGGGCACGATACGGATCGCATTCATGTCGGTGCCTGCCGCAACACGCTCTGCGGAAGAAGTCTTGGTAGCCAGCGTAGCGCCCATAACGGATGCCAGCGCGGAACCTTTTAACTTCACTACCGGCGGAATGGTCGGATCCTTCATGATCCAGAAGATCGCATTGACCGGTGCGTCGATCTTATCCACGCGGTTCGGAGACCACAGTTTGGACTTGATCGCACGACCGTTACCGTTTCTGATATCCTCCGTCACAAGCTGGATCTTGCCTTCGTCATCCATAGTGCAGGAGCAGTTCTGTGCAGACAACAGATATTCATTGTCAGGGCAGCCTGTCGGATAGTCTGCCGTCTTGTCGAAGTAGGTAGGCTCCAGAGCGATGGATGCGCAGGTATCGCTGTTGATGATGAACGCATCGTCGTGAAGTACCTTGATGCCGCCAAACGCATCGTACTTGCCGTCATGCTTTGCATGGGTCAGGGTGGACTTACCGGAGCCCGACAGACCGTATACGGAAGCAACGAACTTCTTGCCGCCCTCTAAGGAGTACTCTTTCTGACCGCCGTGGCAGGATGCGTAACCGTTTCTGTTCGCAAGCGCCCATGCCATAGTCAGGGTGCCTTTCTTGTGCTCACCGAAATACTTCATACCCAGGATCGCCGCGCAGTTCTGGTTGGTATCGAAGTAGCAGAGGGTCAGCGGATCGCTCAGGCAGCTGTAATCCACATCGGGAGCCTCCTCAGGCGCCCACTGGGGATCGGAGAAGATATAGATATCAGGCTCCTTGCCGCCGCCGATCGGCTGAGACTTCTTGTACATCTTTACATATTCGTCGGACATATACTGGAAGTTGATCATCCAGTTGTAAAGCAGATTCTCCTCCCCTTCGGGAATGAGAAGGTGCGCCTTTGCCATAAACTCAGGATCCAGACCAACAAAGCACTCTGCATGATACATGGTTTTCCAACGGGTCTTGTAGATCGCGTCCATCACCACTTTGTCTAACTTCGTCTCATCGACGCCGGGCTCGCCTTTGATGCGGCGTGCCGCTGCGTAACGACCGGTTACTGCACCGTCGTTGAACAGAAGAACTTTCGCGTCAGCAGGAAGACCAAATGTCTCGCCGTCTTTCACCGGCATATCCGTGATGACCGTGCCGGGTGAATTCTTAGCCAGCTCATAAGCCTCTCTTAAGGTGTTGATCTTCACTACGTTGTTTCCGTAGAAAGCCGCCTCGATGATGGAACGGGTCTTGGAAAAACCGGGTTTCCCTGCGCCGATCTCGGAAATGGGATAATTCGCTTTTGTTGCCATGTTTCTATTTTCCTCCTTACTTTATAATTTTTTCCTGTACATCGTTTTTATTATCTCAAACAGGCTCTGAAAAGTCAACCTCCAAACAGACCCATCACAGACTTCTTCTGCTGCATCTGGCGCCTGAGCATCTGCACCTTATACTGCCCCATCACCTCGTCCTGTTTCTTTTTGGCGATGGCTTTCGGGAAGTCCAGATCCTCCAGACGGCTTCTCGCTGCCAGCTGGTTCAGCCCCGCATTGGAATTATAATTTCTCGTATACTGCAAGGCGTTCGTGGAAGCGCCGAGACTGCTGCGCCTTTCCATGACCATATCCATCGCGCGGTCGATCGCATCCAGACTGAAATTCTCCGATGTGACGTCCAGATCGGCAATGCCCAGCGCCTCCAAAGTGGAGTTTTCCATCTGAATATGCATAGCGGTGCCGTTCGGAGAAGTCGCGACAGCCATATCCGCCATACTGCCGTCCAAGAGCTTTTGCTCATTAAAGGAAGTATTTCTCGCCAGATCCTCGATGCCCTGTTTCAGCTGATCGATCTCTTTCTGGTAAATCTGTTTATCTCCGTTGGAATTGGTTCCGTTCATGGATCTCAGTGCCAGCTCGCGAATGCGCTGCAAATAATCCGTCATACCGCCCAGAGCGCCCTCCGCTACATTATTGGCGCCCATCGCCATGCCGGCGTTTTCATAGCCTAGGCGGTAGCCCGTTTCCTGGGTCTTCATCTTATTGGCAATGGCAAGCCCCGCCGCGTCATCTTTTGCCGAATTGATCCGCTTTCCGCTGGAAAGATGGGAATAATCCCCAAAAAGGTCTCTTTGAGAAGATTTCACACCTACGTTCATATGCGTTCTCCTTTCTGCGTTTAAGTACATTATACCGCCAATCGCGCGAAAATACAAACAGAAAATGGGAAAAATTCCCGCCTATTTCGCCTTGCCGAGGTATGCCGCCCTGACTTCCTCATTTTCCGCAAGTTCTTTTCCCGTTCCGCTCAAGGTGATCCTGCCCGTCTCCATGACATAAGCCCTGTGCGCCGCCTTGAGCGCCATGTTCGCGTTCTGCTCGACCAAAAGGATCGTCACGCCCTGTTTGTTGATCTCGCGGATGATATCGAACACGCCCTGCACGATGATCGGCGCAAGACCGAGGGACGGCTCATCCATCATGATCAGTTTCGGGCGGCTCATAAGCGCCCTGCCGATCGCCAGCATCTGCTGTTCTCCGCCGGAAAGCGTTCCCGCAAGCTGCCACGAACGCTCTTTTAAGCGCGGGAACAGGTCGTACACCCATTTGATATCCTCGTCGAGGGAATCTTTCCGCATATAGGCGCCGATCTTTAAGTTTTCCAGCACCGTCAGGTCCGAGAACACGCGTCTTCCTTCCGGAACCAGCGTAATGCCCTCCCCCACGATCCTGTCCGTGGAAAGGGAACTGATCACTTTTCCGCCAAACATGATCTCGCCGCTCTCCGGCTTCACCAGACCGACAATCGAGCGCAGCGTCGAACTCTTGCCCGCGCCGTTTGCGCCGATCAGGGTCACGATCTCCCCTGTCTCCACCGTAAAGGAAACGTCTTTGACCGCCTTGATCCCGCCATAGGACACATTCAGATCTTTCACTTCCAATATCTTACTCATCCTGTGCACCTCCCAGATAGGCTTCGATCACCCGCGGATTATTGCGTACCTCATCCGGCTTTCCCTCCGCGATGGATTTTCCGAAGTCCAATACATGGATCCTGTCGGAGATCTCCATGACCAGATCCATATGATGCTCGATCATAAAGATCGTCAGTCCAAAGTCCTCGCGGATCCGCCCGATAAACTGTGTCAACTCCAGCGTCTCCTGCGGATTCATGCCGGCAGCCGGTTCATCGAGAAGAAGCAGTTCCGGTTTTGTGGCAAGCGCGCGGGCAATCTCCAGATGCCGCTGTTTGCCGTACGGAAGTGAAGTTGCAAGTTCATCGCGCACGTCCTCCAGTTCCATGATCCGCAGAAGTTCCTCGGACTCCTGCCGCATCTGCGCTTCCTCCTTGGCATTTAAGCGGAACGTCGCCGTAAAGAGGTTGCTCGTGCGGCGCATATGTTTCGCGATCAGGATATTCTCGAATACGGTCTGGCTCTTGAACAAACGGATATTCTGAAAAGTCCTCGCGATGCCAAGCCTGGTGATCTTATCCGGCGTCGGCGCGATCACATGTTTTCCCGCATACAGTTCCGCATTCTCGCCCTGATAGAGCTTTTTCATCTTGCCCTGCGGCGTGTTCTGCACGATCTTTTCGCCTTTATAGTAGATTGCGCCGTTTGTCGGCGCGTAAACGCCCGTCACCATATTAAAAGCCGTCGTTTTTCCGGCGCCGTTTGGTCCGATCAGAGAAAGGATCTCGCCCTTTCCGACCTCCAGATTCACGTTATCGACCGCGATCACGCCGCCAAACTGCATGGTCAGATTTTCCAGTTTTAATACTGTGCCGCCGTCGTTTCTCTCCTTACTCATGGGATTCACCTGCCTCTTTTGCGCGTTTTTTAGAAAACAGCTTTCGGAAGAAGCCCTGCACAGCCTCCACGGAAAATTCCTTTGTCCCCATAATGCCCTGCCTGTAGAACAATACCATCGCCATGATCACGACCGAGAAAACGACCTTTCTGAAACCCGCACGAAGCAGGGGAACGTGAAAACTGCCGATGAAAAAGTTTTCGTTGTCAAGGAAGCGCAGCCACCACTCCGAGCAGGCGATGAACAGAAACGCGCTGATGCAGCTTCCCGTCACGGAGCCGATGCCGCCGATCACAACGATGAGCAGGATCTCATAAGTCATGGCTGACTTAAACATTGATGCCTGTATCGTCGTCTGATACATGGCAAGAAGCCCGCCGGAAACGCCCGCGAAAAAGGAACTGATCACAAAGGCAAGCCGCTTGTGGTGCGCCAGATTGATGCCCATAGCCTCCGCCGCGATCTCGTCGTCGCGGATCGCCTTGAACGCGCGCCCGTAGGTGGAATTGATCAACATGACGATCAGGGCGATGCAGATGCCGGACACGATGAACGGATACAGCACCGACTGAAAGGTCGGAAAACTCCGCAGCAGATTGGAACCGTTCGTCAAAGGTCCCAGCTTATCCCACTGGAAGACCGCACGGATGATCTCCGCAAACCCCAACGTTGCGATCGCCAGATAATCGCTCTTTAAGCGCAGCACGGGAAGCCCGATCAAAAAGGCAAATCCCGCCGCGATCAGCCCTCCCGCGATCAACGCAAGCGGAACCGGGATCGCAAACTGTATGATGCCGCCGTCATAATACTGATAAACGCTCGCGCGCGACTGTGGCGGAATCGTCAGGATCGCGTAGGTATACGCCCCCAGGAGCATAAAACCCGCCTGCCCCAGGGAAAACAGTCCCGTAAATCCGTTTAGCAGATTCATGGACACCGCCACCAGCGCGTAGATCGCGCCTTTCTTTAATACGGTAAAGAGCATGGAACCGGAGGGCATGACCTGCTCCAGGATAAAAAGCAGAGCAAGAAGCGCTGCGATCAGAGAAACGTTCCATATCATCTTTTTCTTTTTACTCATCTCCACACGCCTCCTTATACTTTATCCGCTTCTTTTTCGCCGAACAGCCCTGTCGGTTTCGCAATCAGAATGACAATCAAAAGCGCGAACGTAAACGCGTCGGAAAAGGTCGTCAGCCCCGCGCCTTTGATGATATTCTCACAAATGCCGATGATGAAAGCGCCGATGACCGCCCCCGGTATGGAACCGATCCCGCCGAACACCGCCGCAACGAAAGCCTTTAAGCCCGGCATCGCGCCGACGGTCGGCGTCACGCCCGTGTAATTTGTAAAGAACAAAACGCTGCCGATCGCCGCCAGAAACGTGCCGATGATAAAGGTCATGCTCACGACGGAATTGATCTTGATCCCCATCAGCTGCGACGTCTCAAAGTCCCTCGAGGCAGCGCGCATCGCCATACCGATCTTCGTATACTTGATGAGCAGCACCAGAAGCACCACCAGCACCAGCGTCAAAATCGGCGTGATCACCGTCACGCGCTTCGTCGTGGTCCCGAAGACCGTGATCGTGTCGCTGATCCACGGAATAGCCGGATACTGCTGGGAAAGACCGCCCGTCACATACAGGGCGAGATTTTGTAAGAGATAGGAAACACCGATCGCGGATATCATGATCGACATGCGCGGCGCGGAACGAAGCGGCTTATAAGCGACACGCTCCACCATGAAACCGATCAGCACCGTCAAAACGATCATCAGCGGAATCGCTATGTACACCGGCATCACCGTCGCCGAATAGACAAGAATCAATCCTGCCGCCATGAAAATATCGCCGTGCGCAAAGTTGATCAGGCGCAGGATGCCGTAGACCATCGTATATCCGATCGCGATCAGCGCATACTGTCCTCCCACGGAGATGCCTGCCATCAGATACGGCAGATTTCTTGTTATCCACTCCATACTGTTGTTTCCCCCATTTCCGGTAGACTAAGTATGGCGGGAGATATCTTTCCCCCGCCATCAGGTTATCCTGTGATTATTGTACGCCCTGAACGGCCACAAAATCCCATGCGCCCGTCTCCGTGTTCGCGCATTTGACATAAGCCACATCGCGGAGCGCATCGCCGGTCTCATTGAAAGCGATCTCACCCGACACGCCGCTGTAAGTCACTTTCCAGAGCGCCTCGTTGACTGCCGCCGGATCTGTGGAACCCGCCGACTTTAAGGCTTCCAGCGCCACATAGTAAGCGTCGTAACCCATCGCCGTCACTGCCGCGATCGTATCGTCGCCGCCGTTGTTTGCCTTTGCGGTGGAATCCGCATTGATCCACTCCTTGATGCCGTTATCGAACTCCTCGTTACCGCCCTCCTGATAGAAGGTCGTCACATAGACCTGTACGTCCTTGCCTGCCGCAGCATTCAGGATAACGTTGGAATCCCAGGTATCGCC
>JAMPCE010000001.1:74506-80083 GCA_023666335.1 bacterium | reverse complement strand
CTCCGCATTCTTTGCGGATGTGATGTAAGAGATAAAGTCGCTGTTGCCTTCCTGGAAAGTCTCCTCCACGACCTCGCCGCCGAGTCCCGTAAAGGCTTCCTTAAAATAATGGCCGAGTCCCGTCGAATAGTCGTCGCCGAGTTTCGTCAGGATATAAGCCTTTTTCGCGGAAAAGTTTTCATTTGCGAAGTTTGCGAGCACCGTGCCCTGGAACGGATCCAAAAAGCAGATGCGGAAGTAATGGGTATTTCCCTCCGTTACCTGCGGATTCGTGCAGGTCACGCCAATTGCAGGGATTCCCGCCTCCTTAAACACATCCGAAGCCGCAATGGACACGCCCGAACCGTAAGAACCGAGCACTACGGACACATTGGAGCTTACCAGCGAAGCCGCCGCGGAAGGTCCCTTATCGTTGGAAGACTCGTTATCCACGATCTCCAGTTCTACCTGATATGTCTCGCCGCCGATCTCCACGGTAGGCGTCTTGCTGTTTGCATACTGCATACCCAGCGTTTCCTGCTTGCCGCCGGCGCCGTTATCGCCGGATGCCGGCTCATAAACGCCGATCTTTACCACCTTTGCGCCGCTGTCAGACGTCCCGCCCGCAGCCGTACCGTTTCCGCCGCATCCTGCCAGTACAGTGCTGACCATCGCCGCGGTGAGCACAAGTGCCAATCCTCTTTTTTTCATAATAGTTTTCCTCCTCGTCTTAACACACAACATAGACATCTTCGACAGTATAACATATATTTTTCGCGGTTTCAAGAGAAAAACGCAACATTGCGTCCATGTATACAATTATGCGCCCCTGACCGTCATTTCGCATCGCGAAGCAGCCCTACCGCCTTTGACGTGCCGATGCGGTCGCAGCCCTCTTCCACAAACGCTTCCAGCTCCTCCAGCGTAGAGATGCCGCCCGCCGCCTTGATCTTCACATTGGGACCGATGTTCTCCTTAAACAGGCGCACATCCTCGATCGTCGCTCCGCCTGTGCCGAATCCGGTTGACGTCTTGATGTAGTCTGCTCCCGCTTCCGTCACCGCATTGCACATGGCAAGTTTTTCCTCTCTCGTCAGGTAGCAGGTCTCCACAATGACTTTCAGGATCTTGTCTCCGCAAGCCTGTTTCAACGCGCGGATCTCCGCCGCCACTTTCTGATAGAGCCCGTTCTTTACGTCGCTGATGTTGACCACCATGTCGATCTCGTTCGCGCCGTCCTCGATCGCTTTCTTCGTCTCCGCAAGTTTCGCTTCCGTCACGGAATAGCCCAGCGGAAAACCGACCACCGTACAGATATTCACCTGGTCTTTATATTTCTCATGGATCCGCTCGATATAAGTCGGCGGCACACAGACAGACGCCGTGCCGTTTTCGATCGCCTCCTCACAGAGCGCCACGATATCTTCCCATGTCGCAAATGCCTTTAACTGCGTGTGGTCCACCTTTGCCAAAATTTCTTTTTTATCCATATTCCTTTTCCTCCATTCCGAAGCGTTGCGGGCTCCCGTTCTGAAACGGGCAATAAACTCAGCGTATTCCATTGTAATCCATCCTCGAAAAAAAAGCCAGTCCCAACCGAATAATCGTTGTCAAAGCTGTCGATTTTGGTACTATCTTACCATTTTTTCACCTATTTTGTTAACATAATATTAAAATTCTGTTAATTTCGCTGATTTTTCTTGTTTTGAAGCATTTTCTCATGGTATGATAATTGCGTCGGCGCGGATGTTGTCTTCCCGCACCGTTATGCCAATGGAATCGGTTCGTTTTTAAGGAAGCGGAAACGCTTCGGAAAGGAGGTACATAATGGTAGAACAGAACAGCTTTTCTGAAATCACACCGGAAATCGTACGGCTTGCCAATATGAGCGAACAGGCCGGCATTATCGATACGAATCTTTTCACAAAATACGATGTAAAACGCGGGCTTCGCGACCTAAACGGCAAGGGGGTGCTGGCAGGACTGACCAACATCTCCGATGTGCGCGCCAACAAGATCGTGGACGGCGTTCAGGTGCCCACCCACGGCAAGCTTTTCTATCGGGGCTACAATGTAAAGGATCTGGTCGAGGGATTCTCTGCGGACGACCGCTTCGGTTTTGAGGAAGTCACTTACCTCCTCCTGTTTGATAAGCTTCCGAACGCGGAGGAACTGGCAAGCTTTACGAAACTCTTAAACAGCTACCGTTCCCTTCCGACCAGTTTTGTGCGGGATATTATTATGAAAGCGCCCAGCAACGATATGATGAACACGCTGGCGAGATGCGTGCTGACGCTCTACTCTTACGATGACAGGGCGGACGACACGTCGCTGCCGAACGTCCTCAGACAGTGCCTGCAGTTGATCGCGCTCTTCCCCATGCTTTCCATTTACGGCTATCAGGCTTACAACCACTATCACAACGGGGAAAGTCTCTATATCCACCAGCCGCAGGCGGAACTTTCCAATGCCGAGAACATCCTGCATATCCTGCGGCCCGACAGCAAGTTTACGCCGCTGGAGGCAAAGATCCTGGATATCGCCCTGATCCTGCACATGGAGCACGGCGGCGGTAATAACTCGTCTTTCACCACCCATGTCGTCACCTCGTCCCTGACGGACACCTACTCTGTCATCGCGGCGGCTATCGGTTCCCTGAAAGGTCCCCGCCACGGCGGCGCCAACATCAAGGTCGTGAAGATGTTCGACGAGATGAAGCGAGAAGTCTCCGACTGGAGCAACGAGGGACAGGTAGCCGACTACCTGAAAAAACTTCTTCATAAGGAAGCTTTTGACCACGCGGGGCTGATTTACGGCGTGGGGCATGCGGTCTACTCGAAATCCGATCCCCGTGCCAATATTTTTAAGTCTTTCGTGGAAAAGCTTTCCGTAGAAAAAGGACTACAGGATGAATTCGCGCTCTACTCTCTCGTCGAACGGCTTGCGCCGGAACTGATCGCCGAGGAGCGCCCCATCTACAAGGGCGTCAATATCAACGTGGACTTCTATTCCGGCTTCGTGTACGATATGCTCAATCTGCCAATGGAATTGTACACCCCGATCTTTGCCATCGCCAGAATCGTGGGCTGGAGCGCCCACCGCATGGAGGAACTGGCAAACAACGGCAAGATCATCCGTCCCGCTTACAAGACGATCTGCGTGGACAGAGATTACCGGAAACTGGATGACAGAAATGTCGGATAACAAAACGATACGACACAAAAGAGGGAGCGCCGATGACGCTCCCTCTTTTATCCTTTCACCATTGCTAAATGCCAAGGAACTGTTTCACGATCTGTTTCATCTCCGACTTATCGCAGACATGATCGTGCAAAACCTGCGCGGTGCGGATCTCCTCGATCGCTTTCGGCACCGCCACATTGCCGATGCGGGACAGTTCGTCCACCAATTCAAAATCACCCATCGCATCGTATTTTTCGTCGATCGCGTGCATGACGCTTCTGGTGAACTTAAAGGGACTTGCCGTGGAGGCGATCACAGTCTTTGTCGCATCTTTCGTGTCCGCCGCATATTTTTGATACACTGCGCTTGCCACCGCCGTGTGCGTGTCCAGCACATAGCCTGTATTTTCATACATTTCCCTGATCCTGTCGGCGGTCTCTTTTTCATCCGCAAAATTCCCGTAAAAATCCGTAAGCTGCGCCCGCATTTCCGATGTGATCCGATAGCTGCCGCTCTGAGACAGCGCCTGCATCAGCTCCGCCGTCTTTGCCGCGTCGTTTCCGGTGATGCGGTAGATCAGCCGCTCTAAATTGCTGGAGATCAGGATATCCATAGAGGGCGAACTGGTGAGAACAAATTCGCGGTTGCGGTCATATTCGCCCGTCCCAAAGAAATCGTAAAGCACCTTATTTTCATTGGAGGCACAGATCAGCTTCGCGATCGGCACGCCCATATGTTTCGCATAGAAAGCCGCCAGAATGTTTCCAAAATTGCCGGTGGGAACCACCACGTTGATCTGTTCCCCGTCCGCGATCTTCTCCTCTTTCAAGAGCCGGGCATAGGCGTACACATAATAGACCACCTGCGGCACGAGTCTGCCGATGTTGATGGAATTCGCCGAGGAAAACTGTAAGCCGTGCGCTGCCATCTCCGCCGCCAGTTCCTGATCGTTAAAAAGCTGCTTCACGCCGGTCTGCGCATCGTCAAAATTCCCGTGGATCCCCACGACAAAGGTGTTATCCCCTTTCTGCGTCACCATCTGCTTTTCCTGAATGGGGCTGACGCCGTTCTTCGGATAAAAGACGATGATCTTCGTGCCCGCAACGCCCGCAAAGCCCGCCAGAGCCGCCTTGCCCGTATCGCCGGAAGTCGCCGTCAGGATCACGATGTCGTTTTTCACCTGATTTTTTTTCGCGGAAGCGATCATCAGATGCGGGAGGATCGACAGCGCCATATCCTTAAAGGCGATCGTCGCCCCGTGGAACAGTTCCAGATAGTAAGTGCCCTCCGCTTCGGTCAGCGGCGCGATCACATCCGTATCGAATTTATCATCGTAAGCCCGCGCGATGCAGGTCTTTAACTCTTCCTCCGTAAAATCCGTCAGAAAAAGCTTCATCACCTCATAGGCGGTCTCCTGATAATTCATATCCGCGATCTCTCTCATGCTGTGGGAAAGCGCCGGGATATGATCCGGCACAAAAAGGCCGCCGTCCGCTGATAAGCCCTGCAGGATCGCCTGCGATGCGGTCACTTTCCTGTTGCTGTCTCTGGTACTGCTGTATATCACTTCCATAGTTTCTTCGCCTTTCTTGCTCATTTCGTGTGTTTTGCAACGCGTACAGTGTAACACACTTTTATGAGCGGCGCAAGAAGCCTCTGATCCTATTTGTGTTCTTCGACGCATTTTAAAAACTCTTGTGTTTTACTCCAATTATATATTCATCAATTCCGCGCCGCTGTGCCATGCCTGCCCGACTTTTTCCCCAACGGCATAATACCCGTTCTGCATCTGGTCAAATGCAAAAGCATTTAATTTGGCGGCATCAATCTTTCCGGCATCATTTAAAACCTTTTCGTCTGCGATCACATTGACGATCCTGCCAAGGACACGCAGCCCGTAGGGCTGGTTCTGCATCTCCACCACCTCGCATTCAAGCGTAACGGGATACTCTGTGATCACCGGCGCATCAACCCGCTCGCTCTTTACGGCATGGAGCCCGGTACGCTCAAATTTATCCGCCATTTTGTTGGCTGTTGCAATGCCCAAAAAGTCGGATTCTTTCAGTGTATCCGTTCCCGGCACGGCAAGGGTAAATGCTTTTCGCGTTTCGATATTAGCGACAGTTTTATGCTCCGCCTCGAGGTTTAATGCGACCATGTCTTCCGCGCAGATACCTCCCCACGCCATCATCATCACATCAACCGTGTCGTTCTCATTGTAAGTTCCTATCATATAAGTCGGCATAGGAAACAGGTACGGCTTTACTCCTAAATCTTTCTTCATGGCAATCTCTCCTTTCCAAAATCTGCGGAATTGACTTTTCCCGCTTGTGATATTATAATCGTAGCAAGAATTTTCAAAAAAACAAGTACGCACCTTCAAGTGCGATACTTACATTAAGGTTATATACTTAC
>JAMPCE010000001.1:48623-74406 GCA_023666335.1 bacterium | reverse complement strand
TATCCTTCCTCGCGATCGCCTCCATCGTAAACACGCTGGGAGTCACCGCCTCTGCGGGCGTCGGGGTCGCGGAAAAAATATGCGCTTTTATCATGCTGGTGCCCTCCGCCTTTTCCCAATCCCTTTCCGCCTTCGTGGCACACAATGTAGGAGCAGGCAAAAACAGCAGAGCGAGAAAATCCATGCTCTACGGTATGTGCGCATCCCTGCTGGCCGGCATGATCATGGCATACCTTGCGTTCTTCCACGGCAACATCCTGGCAGGAATCTTCGCAAAGGAAGAAGCCGTCATTTTGGCGGCAGCGGACTACCTGAAAGCATATGCCATCGATACGCTGATCGTATCCTTCCTGTTCTGCTATATCGGCTACTTTAACGGGTACGGAAAAACCACCTTCGTCATGCTGCAAGGCATAATCGGGGCATTCGGCGTCCGAATCCCTGTTTCGTATTTTATGAGCAAAGCCGCAAATGTAACTTTATTCCGCATCGGGCTCGCCACACCGTCTTCCACGGTCGTACAGATCATTTTGTGTTCCGTGTTTTTTGTCATTCTTCTGCGCGGTGAAAAGAAAGCAGCGGAATGCGGCAAGGTCTAGCCATTGTTGTACGGTCAGGTTGTTTTATGACCAAAACTTGTGTATCATATAAATAAAAACGGAGGAATTTCACGATGCTTCATTTTGGATTTTCCTATGTAGGACTACTCTATCTTTTGATGCTGTTCATTCCCAATATCATCTGGACAAAACACAAACCCGCAGATTACGAACAATACGCACAGCGGGAAAATAAGACTTTGCAAATCCTGGAGAAAATCGGTCAAGTGGCAGTCTGCTGCTGTGTCCTGCCGTTTTCTGATTTCAATATCCGGCTTGATTCCGTTTGGAGTATCTGGCTTGCGCTTTCTTTTCTGTTGATGCTTCTGTATGAGATCTACTGGATCGGGTATTTTAGAAGCGAAAAAAGAATGGCTGATTTTTATCGGAGTATCTGTGGGATTCCCGTTGCCGGCGCGACTTTGCCGGTGTGTGCTTTTCTGTTGCTTGGGGTGTACGGGCGAAATGTATTTCTGATTCTTGCAACGATCGTTCTGGGGATCGGGCATATCGGGATCCATGCAGACCACTATCGAAATATCTGAAAGCAGCCATCATTCTACAGGCATATAGTTATCCAGATATTCCTCGATCTTCTGATCATGGAACAAATATCATAAATCCAGTCTCATATAAATCGATGTACGCATAGGACTATTATTATAACAATCTATTGTATAAAATCCAAATTTCTCATACAACCGGATTGCCTCTCCCAAAAAGGGAAGCGTATCTAACAACATATAAGAATAACCAATTTGTTTTGCGTCAGTTATTATTTTCTGCACCAATCGCTTACCGATATTTTTTCCTCTGAATTGTGGTCTTACATACAGACGTTTCATTTCACAATGCAGTTCATCTATTTTTTTAAGTCCAATACAGCCTGCGGCTTCTCCGTCACAACAAGCCAAGTACAATCTTCCATCAGGCATACCGTATTTTTCTTCTAAATACTCTATCTCCTTGTCATAGTGCTGAAGAGCAAGATACTCTTGAAATGAACTGTCATTCGCTATCAGCATATTTGTATATTCTGCAAACAGATCCTTTATTTCCTGTGTATGTTGATAGGCTGAAATAATTTCAATATCCATTATGGTTTCTCCTGCGTTGAAAGCAGGACAGCCGAAACTGCCCCGCTCTGAAAGACTATTTTGAATAAACAGCATCATTTCTGGAAAGGAGATATACGCAATACTGATTCATACTGATACCTTCCCTTTTGGAATGCTCTGCCAATAATCTGTGTAAACTACGAGGTATTCTCAATTTGAATTGACCTGAATAATCTTCTAAATGATCCGGCTCAGGAATCTCTATTCCATCTTCAAATGCCGCTTCCATCCATGCCTTTTTTGCATCGATCGCATTTGCTACTGCCGACTCCACCGTTTCACCACAAGTCATGCAGCCCGGAAGATCCGGATAGGAAACCACATAGCCGCCCTCATCCTTATCTTCTATAATTTCCATACGATAAGACATTTTCAGATAATCATTCAGCGCTTTCATCATTTTTCACCTCGCCTTCCACAATTATATGTGGTGTCATATCTGGTGTCAACAATTTTATTACTACTTTATTTCATTCCGTATCCATTTTACTGACATAAAATGCAGAAAGCGGGACAGCCGAAACTGCCCCGCTCTGAAAGACAATTCTGTTTCAGGACATTCTGCCCTCCCCGCCCATCAATCTGGTCATCTCCTCGATTCGCTCGATCGGAAACGGCGATGAAGTGAGCGGCCGCATCGCGATTGACATCAATTTCATGGGATTGTCATCCGCCGCGATTCGATTGGAACTCATCTGCCCGCATTGGCGGCAACGGTGTATGATCGCCCATTCGCCGTTTTTTCTGACCCAGACCGCCACCGGTTCCATATAACCGCCGCAGTCCGCCGCGCGGTCGCCCGGCTCATTGTCCATATGCAGGCTCGTCAGGCAATTCGGACAGTGATTTCTGTGTCTGCTGCCCGCGCCGTCCGGGATCACCTGTCTCCCGCATACCTTGCATACAAACATTTCTTCGCAGGCATGGTTTTTATAATATCCTTTTTCAAACGTCTTTCTCTTATTTTCTCTATTCAATTTTTCCCTCCCACCCTAACGTTTCTTTTGCTCTGTAGGAGGTTTTTCCTGCATCTCCCTGATGATCCGCTGTATGCTTTTCTCTGTCAGATAATAACGCAGCGCCAGTTCTTTGACTGGGACGCCTTTTCGGTACTGCTCAAGAATCTGTTCATTTCTGATCCGCAGCGTCTCGTTTGCCCCCGTGGAAGAACCCCATCTTTTTCTGTACTCTTTTTTCCCGGGTACATAAATCGCTTCGCCGCTTACATACGTCTGCAGGATCTCAAGAATATCTTCCGGCAGAATATCGTCTGCCCTCTTATAGCTCATAGCTGCCTCCTAATCAGTTCTTTTAGGAACGGCAATGGCTATCACGTTTTCGATTCAAAATGTCATAGCCATTGCTATGATGCCGACTCCTTCTTCATATGTTTTCTCCTTTCCTCTCTGCGTTTTCTTTCTGCCTGTGCTCTTATTTTATATGCTGACAGGCAGATTTACAACCTCATAAAAAGTTATAAAAATTTTTGGTCTATATCTGTACCTTCCCCGCCAGCACATTTTTATAGTCCTCTAAATTCTTTTGCAGAAGTGTCGGCGTATCCAGTTCGTAAGGGCAATGTCCTTTGCACTGATTACAGTGCAGGCATTCCTCAATCTTTGCCATCTTCGCCTGCCACTCCTCACCCAGATACCCTGCGGAGGGCGCACGGCGGATCATCAGGGACATGCGGGCGCACATATTGATCTCGATCTCCACAGGACACGGCATACAGTAACCGCAGCCGCGGCAGAACTCGCCCAAAAGCTCCGCCCTGTCCTTTTCGATCAACGCCGACAGTTCCTCCGTCATCGCCGGGGGATTTTCTATGTAAGAAAGAAATTCATCAAGTTCATTCTCCCGCTGCACGCCCCAGATGGGAAGCACATTGTCATACTGCGCAAGATACGCATACGCCGCCGCAGAATTGGTGATCAGACCGCCTGAGAGCGCCTTCATCGCGATAAAGCCCATATCCGCCGCCTTGCACTTCTCCACCAGCTCGATATCCTTGTCCGTCGCCAGATAACAGAAAGGAAACTGCAGGGTCTCGTAAAGACCGCTGTCGATCGCCTCATGCGCGACTGCCAGCCTGTGGTTCGTGATGCCGATATGCCGGATCTTTCCCTGCTCTTTCGCCTTTAATGCCGCGTCATAAAGCCCACTCTCATCTCCCGGCTTCGGCACAAAGGCAGGATTGTGGAACTGATAAATATCGATATAGTCCGTCTTTAGATTCGTCAGGCTCGTCTCCAAGTCTTTCCAGAAATCGTCCGCATTCTGCGCGCCCGTCTTCGTGGCGATAAAAAGTTTCTCCCGCATCCCCGCAAAGGCAAGTCCCAGCTTATGCTCGCTGTCCGAATACCAGCGCGCCGTATCGAAAAACGTCATCCCGTTCTCATACGCCTTGCGCAACAGCTTTACTGCCACCTCATCAGAAACTCTCTGAATCGGCAATGCGCCGAATGCGTTTTTGTTTGTCTCGATTCCCGTCTTCCCCAAAGTCACTGTCTGCATCTTAATCTCCTTTCCTGATACCGCTTATAGATCACCGCCCGATCCAAACCCGGAACCGTCATAACCGCCAAGCGTCCCCGACAACCCGCACCAGCCGCAGGTGAAATGAGAATCCTCCCCATTATGGCAGTTCAGTTTTCCGCAGTTACAGACCACAAAATCTTTCGTCCGGCAGTACGGGCAGCCGGGATAGGCGCTGTCCGGAAAAATCTGCCCGACGATCTTTGTCTCGTCGTAATGCTCCCGCTTCGCAGCCGCCTCCTTCACCGGAAACGCCCAGGTATATTTCCAGCCGCCCTCCGTTTTCTCAAAGCGGACGCCGTAGATCGTTTTTCCCTCTTTACATTTACACAACGCAATCCGTGCTTCCATTCCAGACACCGCTCCTTCCCTAAACTGTCTCATATGCAAACAGCGCCGTGATATCGTCGCCGCTCCCCATCTCGCTGGTCTCCTTAAGCCACGTCTTTAAGTTGTCGGACACAGCCTTTACCCCGTGTTCTCCCAGCAGATCATAATAATCCCTACAGGTTTTTTTGAATTCCGCATCGTCTTTATAACTGTTCGAAAGACCGTCCGAGGAGAGCATATACATGACGGGAAACCTTTCTTCTTCCCGCTTTCTGATCAGGGTTATGGCGTTCTTCCAGGACTCCGGTTTGCTTAAGGAATGCGTCTCCGTACCGAGGATCTTATCCGGCGCAATGACAGGATAAACGCCCGCCTCGGACACTTTCACGATATCGCCGTCGCCAAGCTGAAAGGCAAAGAGAAACTCCTCTGTCAGGACCAGTCCGAGCAGCGTGCTCCCGTAAAGCCGATAAACCGCATCTCTGTCTTTTTGTCCCTCCGCGTCCGCAGGGATTTCCCGCTTGCACCGTGTATGGAGTCTCAAGATCCTGCGCTTCCACTCGGCGTCGATCTCCTGCGCGATCCGGGTATCGCCCTCCCGCTTTAACAGGGTAAACAACAAATTCCTTTGTCCCGCATAGGTATCCAGATAATCGCCCAATATTTTACAGAATACATTGACCGCCACAAAGGATCCCGCTTTGCTGTAGGGGCAGGCTTCACTCCCGTGTCCGTCAGCCACCGCCAAAATGACACTATTGTCATTTTTAACCAGTTTTTTCATGCTGTCCTGACATTCCCTGTCGATTCGAATATGGGATGCGCCCTGTACGGATGCGCCAAATACGTCTCTCCTACCAAACATCGTCATCCTCGATATCGTCCAGGTCGGGAAGCCTGCCGCCCATATCAACGATCACCGGAACCGCTTCCTCCTGCCCGGAAGCCTCCTGTCCTTCCGCCGCCGCGATACTTGCCGGAGCAGACACCAGTGACGCTGCCGTGGACGCCCATTTGATCATCTTGGTCAATGCCGCCGCATTGTTTGCCTGCAAGACAAGTTCCTTATTTCCCGTAAATTCCTCTAAAACGGCGTCGTCCGCATCCTGCCCGATGGAGATGGCGATCTTGACCGCTTTCTTTCCCCAGGGGAGTTTTTTTAACTCCGCCAGAGACTTTTTATAGTCATCCGTAGGCTGTCCGTCGGATAAAAGCACCAGCACGGGCGGCAAAGCCCTGTCTGACATCGGCGGGATGGTAAGCTGCGCCGCCAGAAGTTCAAACGCCTTTCCCAGATCGGTCACGCCTGCAGCCTCCAGATCGTCCCATGCAAACTCCTCAACATTGACGGGATTGCTCGTCACCCAGGACGCTCCCGTGGAAAATTTTAAAGTGCGGATCATCAACTGCGCATTCGGGTTATTCTCCGCCGCAGAAACCATCTCCGGTATCGTGGACTGAATGGCATGATTCACCGTGCCGATCTTTTCCCCGTACATCGAGCCGGAGCAGTCCACGATCCAGAAAAAATGAAGCGGTCTGCTCGCCAGTTCTCCTCCCGGTCTTTTCAGTTCTCCCATGTGACTTTTCCTCCTTTATATTCCTTATGCTTCCACGCATCTGATCTGCTGTGCCCTTGCATACTGCATCGCGTAGGAACCTATGTTGCAGCGGATCGTCAGATTTTCATGCCGCTCGCCGGGTTCCCCGAATGTCTTCAAAAACCCCGTCCCCTTTCCGCCGCCGATCTCGGTCACGGAATCCGGAATATAGATGCTCTCCAAGCCCTTACACCCCGCAAAGGCGCCCTCCTCAATAACGGTCACGCCCTCCGGAAGCGCTGCTGCATGCAGAACGTCGCAGCCTTCAAAAGCGGATACCCTGATCGCATCCAGTTCCTGCGGAAATTCCACTTCCCGCAGGCTCTTGCACCAGCGGAAAGTATTTTCCCTGATCTCTTTCAGCTTCCCCGGCAGTACCGCGCGTTTCAGGCTGCCGCATCCGGCAAAGCTGTTCTCGCCGAGATATTTGACGCTGTCCGGCACCGTGATCTCCACAAGACCGCTGTGCTCAAACGCGCCCTCATACTTGACCTCGCTGCCAAGAACTTTGGGACAGCCTGTGGCGTCCGTACCACCGATGATCCGCAGAGACTGCGGCAATACCGCCTCTTTTAAGCTCCTGCAATTTAAAAACGCGCCGTTGCCCAGTATTTCAATGCCGTCGGAAACAATGACTTTCTCGATGCCCACGCAGCCCTTAAAGGCATAGTTTGCGACCGCGACCACTCTTTTTCCCTCAATGACATTTGGAATCACCACGACAGGTTCATCAAAATCAATATATTTTAAGATCCGCAGCCCCCTTGCGGTCTCCTCATATTCATACAGGCTGTCGCTCTCGCAGGGAATCCATTCTTTTACGGAGGAGGCGGAAATATTTTGTCCGCCTACGGCGGACGCCGTTTCTTCCCTTTTTTCCTCCGGCAACAGCCCCAGCGCTTTCGCCCAGGTCCGGACGGCGCTTTCGGCGCTTTTCGGTCTGATATCATATCCTGTCTCGATCGACTTTACAAAACGGTGCAGCGCCATCTTATCGATCTGCGCAAGCCCTCGCATTTCCCCCACGATCCCGTCGTCAAATACGATCAGCAGGAGGTTGCGTTTCCGTCTGTCCTGCGGAAACAGATCCAAAAGAAGCGCCTGCATACGCTTTCTGTCCAAAAGCGCATCCGGATAGTCCCGTATCATAGCGGCTAAAACCTTATCGTCCTCCATCTCCGTCATCCTGCTCCTCAATAAAATGTTCCCGTAAGCTGCCCGAAGTCGATCTTCGTATCTTTCACAATGGCAGCCGAACGCCCGGGCGGCACGGGAACCTGCGTCCCATCCGCCTTGATATATGTCCAGTTATCACCGGACAGGTTTTTGATCCCCCACAATTTCGGATTGTCGGGATTTTGCACGACCTCCCCGGCAAGCGTCTCCATATCATAGTCTTCCACAATATGATGCTTCCGTAACTTCGTATTGGACAGCAGAAGCACCGTGCTCTTTCCGATTACAAGTTTTGGCGGAACAGGCACCGTTTTCTGGCAGCCCCAGCAGATATGCGCCGCGCCGCTCTCCTCTTTTCCGACATCATAAAACACTTCGCTGCCGCAGTTCGGACAGATCATAATGCCGGACATGAGGTTTGCAAAAGTCTCCATCCACTTTGTCTCCGTGATCCGGCGGTTCGGTGCGTTAAGCCCCACGGTAAAGGAGGCGGTAAACAGATCCCGCAGCGCCTGCGGATACAGATCCCAGAAAATGAGCGCATTGTCCTGATACCCGGAAAGCGGTCTGTTTTCTTGATTCTCCGGATCAAAGATAAACAGCGGATCCGTTCCGTACAGCATATTCATGGCGTGAATGTCCATACATTTGATCCGCGCTTCGCGCTTTCCCTCTAAGGGATGGTTCAACATAAACATATAAAAGAGCAGCACCGCCAGCGAAAAAAGATCCGTATTGCGGGACGGTTTTGCTTTTCCCGTCACGATCTCGGGCGCCATGAAACGCGGCGTCCCGTACACGCCTGTCTTTGCGCCGTTATAGGAGACGTTATCGTTATCGCAGATCAGCACATCTCCGCTATCGGGGTCGAAAAAGACATTGCCGAACGAAATATCCCGATAGCTGTAGCCTTTTGCGTGCAGCGCGTTATAGCCCCTGGTCAGGTAATAGGCCGCCCTGCACAGACAGTAAAAGGAAGGCTCCGCCTTTCTCTTCATCATATCCACGATGCTTTTGTAATTCTTTGGGCGAAGCGGCATAATATAACCAAACGGTTCTCCGTCCGCGCGAAAGATCATATCCTGCGGCCACAGGAACGAAGCGTCCGGCGGGCCGCTCTGGATCAGATTATCCAGAATCTCTTTCTGGTTTTTGGTGGCGGTATTTTTATAATACCATTTCAGGGCATACAACTGATTTCCGTCTTCCACGGAATAGACTTCCCCCTGTCCGCCTGCGCCTAAAAGCTGCTTTACCATATATCGGCTGCCGCTCTCCGAAGTGAGAGTTGTTCCGCTCTTCAACTGTCCTTCCAATTCTGTGATACCTCACTTTGTTTTTGCTTTTTCCATTCTCTCCATGCCAAGACCGCACCGACGGAAAACAGAATACCGCCTAAAATACGAGTTACATCGTCATGCCAAAAAGCTAAGGAGAACTGAACGCCTGCCACAGTACAAAACACGATAGTAAGAATCAAAAATTTATTTTCTTTCATTTCTTCCACTACAATCCCCTCCCATTCATATGATTGCCTTCTTTGGGCACTTCTCCTTACAGGTGCCGCATCCGGTACACTTCTCCTGATCGATCCTCGCATGGAAGTCCTCGATCACGATCGCATCCGCCGGGCAGTTCTTCTTGCAGAGCTGGCAGGCGATACAGCCCACATCGCAGGCTTTCATGACCGCAGGCCCTTTCTCTTTGGAACTGCACGCCACCGCATGCTTCGCATCGTAAGGAATCAGCTCGATCAGATGCTTCGGGCAGGCCGCCACACACTTGCCGCAGGCTTTACAAGCCTCCTTATCAACCACAGCCACCCCGTTTACCACATGGATCGCATCAAACGGGCAGGCTTTCACACAACTGCCGAAGCCTACGCAGCCGTCCGCACAAGTCTTCGGGCCGCCGCCCGGCACAAACGCGATCATCGCACAGTCCTCGATGCCCGTATACTCGTAATCGATGCGGGTGCGCTCCTTATCGCCCTGACACTTGACAAAGGCTGTCATCCGCGTGCTCTCTCCGGCTTCCACGCCCATGATCTTGGCTACCTGTGCGCCAACTTTCTCACCGCCCACAGGGCAGGCGTTCGTGGGCGCTTCGCCCTTTGCGATTGCCGCCGCAAGGCCCGAACACCCCGCATAGCCGCAGCCACCGCAGTTATTGCCGGGCAGGACGCCTAAAATAGCTTCCTCCCGCTCGTCTACTTCCACCTTAAACTTTATCCCGGCTACTCCCAGAAACAGTCCCACAAACAGACCAACCGCTCCCACGATGCCGGTCGCCATTAAAATTCCTGTCATATCTTTTCTCCATTCCGGAGCGTTTACGCGACGCGGCGACGCAAATCTCAAATTTGCGTCTGCCATCAGAGCAGCTTGTAACGCCCCTATACAAGCTGCAGATTAAAAAATCAGCGTATCAACGTGATTTTTTAATCGCCTCCCTAGTCCTTCATCACAAAAGTCCCGAGAATCCGCAGAACGCGATTGCCATCAATCCCGCCGTCACCAGCACGATCGGCATCCCCCGGAACGATTCCGGAATGTCGTTGTGCACGAGCTTCTCGCGGATACCCGCCAAAATAATGATGGAAATGGTGAAGCCCACCGCCGTCGCAAAGCCATTGACTACTCCGGTCAGTATCCCGTAGTTTTTCTGCACGTTGGTCAGCGCCACGCCGAGCACCGCGCAGTTGGTGGTAATGAGCGGCAGATACACGCCCAGCGACTGATACAGGGAAGGGATATATTTCTTTAAGAACATTTCCACGAACTGCACCAGCGCCGCGATCACCAGAATAAACACAATGGTCTGTAAGTACTCGATATCAAAGGGCACCAGAATAAACTGATAGATCGCGCCCGCCACCGCCGAAGCCAGCGTAATGACAAAGATGACCGCCACGCCCATGCCCGTCGCCGTCTCCGTCTTCTTGGAAACGCCGAGGAAAGGGCATAAGCCCAGAAACTGGCTCAACACCACGTTATTGACGAGCGAGGATGCAATTAAGATTACCAATAAGTCTTTTATCATGATTCCGAACCTCCCTCCCCTGCTTTCTCATCATAAAGTCTGCGCGCACAGCCGCTGTCGGAACAATTCATGCAATCCGAATTGCAGCCGGACTGGATCTTTGACATATCTTTTCCTTTTCGTTCACCGACGATCTTCACTTTATTCTGGATCGCCGTCAGCGCCGCCAGTACGAAGAACGCGCCCGGCGCCATGATAAAGATGCTCACCGGCACATAACTGTCCGGCATGATATGGAAGCCGAAGATCTCGCCCGCGCCCAAGAGTTCCCGCACCGCGCCGATACAGGTCAGCGCCACGGAAAAACCGAGTCCCATGCCGATGCCGTCAAACAGCGAGGGAAGCACAGGATTTTTGTAAGCGTAAGCCTCCGCGCGCCCGAGGATAATACAGTTTACCACAATCAGCGGAATGTAGATACCCAGCGCGTCGTAGAGGAAAGGGATAAAGCCCTGTAATAACAGTTCCACCATCGTCACAAAAGAGGCGATAATGACGATAAAAGCCGGAATCCTTACCTTATCCGGAATGATGTTTCTAAGAAGCGAGATAAACACATTGCTGAGCGCCAGCACCACCATCGTCGTCAGTCCCATGCCCAGCCCGTTGATCGCGGAAGTCGTCACCGCCAGCGTCGGGCACATGCCGAGCATCAGAACGAAAGTCGGATTTTCCTTGACGATACCGTTTAAGAGACGTTCTTTTGCACTATTCATTTGCACTACCTCCTCCCAATACTGTCTGGAAATAGTATAAACCCGCATTGACTCCATTGGTCATTGCGTTTGTGGTGATCGTCGCGCCAGAGATCGCGTCGATCTGGTTCTCCGCCGCCGCACCGCTCTTGGTATATTCAAATTGCGCCGCATTCTTTCCCGCAAACTGCGGCTTCAAGACTTCTTCCGCCCGCATACCTAAGCCCGCCGTCTCGGAGATGGAAAGGATCGATATGCCGTTTACTGTTCCGTCCAGACGTACGCCGATGGAAAACTGAATATCCCCGCCGTAGCCCTCCTTTGTCGTCACGGTGATCACATAGCCGAGAAGCTCTCCGCTTCCATCCTTCGCCTCCATCACCTCGTCGATCGTCTCCTGCGCATAGCCCTCCACCGTCGCAGACTCTACGCCGATCATGGCAAATGATGCCGCATCCGCAAATACCTCCTGACACGCCTTTTCCTTTGCCAACGCTTCCTGCTTCGCGATCGGATCCTTTGTCACCTGATAGACCACCCCTAAAAGCAAGCCTGCGATCAGGGTGATTGCCAGAAGAATCCCTGTATTTTTCATCATTTCCTTCATGCCTTCTCCCCTCCTTTACCAAATGCTTTCGGAAGAGTATACTTCTCAATTAACGGCACTAAGAGATTGCCGATGATGATCGCATAGGACACGCCCTCCGCAGAGGGTCCGAAGATCCGAAAGATCCCCGTCAGGATTCCTAACAGTATGCCGTATACATACTGTCCTTTTTTCGTGATCGGTCTCGTCACATAGTCCGTCGCCATAAAGAACGCCCCCAGCATCAGACCGCCGCCCGAAAGATGGGCGGATATGTAGGGCCAGTCAAATCCCCTGCCGCCGAACAGCGTCACAAAGACCATGAGCGTCACGATATAAGTGCCGGGAATCCGCAGATCGATGATCCCGAACAAGATCAGAATACACGCGCCGATCACGATCGCGATCATGGAAGTCTCGCCAATGGTGCCCGCCGTACGCCCGATCACCATATCCAGAATATTCACGGACTCGCCATTCTTTAAAGCCGCCAGCGGCGTCGCTCCCGTGTAAGCGTCACAGTCAAAATTCGTCATAATGGAGGTAAAAGAAATCAAAAGGAAACACCGCGCCCCGAGCGCCGGGTTCATAAAGTTCTGCCCCAGACCGCCGAACAGCATCTTGACCACCAGGATCGCAAACACGCCGCCGATCACGCCGATCCACCAGGGGGCGGACACAGGCAGGTTCAAGGCGAGCAGCAGCCCCGTCACAACCGCCGAGTAATCTCCTATCGTCACTTTTTTCTTACAGATCTTCTCAAACGCAAACTCCGTGAGCACTGTGGAAGCCACCGTCACTAAGATCAGCAGCAAAGCTTTTAATCCGAAGTTATAAATACCAAATCCCGCCGCCGGAAGAAGGGCGATCACCACGGTCAACATGATGCTTGATGTGGTGGACTTCGATCTGATATGAGGATTGGAAGATACTTTCATGTATTCATTCATCTCGCAGTCTATGCTCCTTTCCTATTTTTTCTTCTTGGCAAGCTGGATCTTGCGCATGGATTTGATCGTCTGGGTCAGCGGTCTCTTCGCCGGACAGACAAAGCTGCAGCAGCCGCACTCGCAGCACTCCATCCCGTCGTGGGCAAGAAACTCTTCTTCCTCATGGTGCTCGGCGTAATCCGCGAGGAGTCTCGGCACAACGCGTCCCGGGCAGACCTCCACGCAGCGGCCGCAGTTGATGCAGGCGCTCGGCTCCATGCGGGACACTTCATCCTCCGTGAGACACAAAAGCGCGGAAGCCGTCTTTGTGGTCGGCACATCCAGCCCGAAGAGGGCAAAACCCATCATCGGTCCGCCGGAAACGACCTTTGCGGGATCCTGCTTGAAGCCGCCCGCCTCCTCGATCAGCTCATGGTAATTCGTGCCGATCCGCACGATAAAGTTCTGCGGATTCGCGATGGCGTCCCCCGTCACCGTAACGATACGGTTCATCAGGGGCTTTCCCTCGATCACGGCATGATAGATCGCCACCACGGTATCGACATTATTCACCACGCAGCCAGCGTCCGCAGGCAGCATGGAAGAATTGATGGCTCTCCCCGTCGTCGCGTAGATGATCTGCCGCTCCGCGCCCTGCGGGTACTTGGTCTTTAACTCCTTGACGCTGATCCGCGGCTCGTCTTTCGTAAGATTTTTTAAGATTTCAATGCAGTCCGGCTTGTTATCTTCCACCGCCAGAATGCCCCGCGCATTCTCAAATAGTTTCAGCGAAACCTTCAAGCCCCCCACCAGCTTTTCCGGCTCCTCCAGCATCCTCCGGTAATCGGACGTCAGATAAGGTTCGCACTCCGCGCAGTTTGCGATTACATAGTCGATCTTTTCCGGCTCCTTGGGCGAAAGCTTGATAAAAGTCGGAAAGCCTGCGCCTCCCATACCCACGATGCCCGCTTCTTTCACGCGCTCAATGATCTCCTCTTTCGTCATCTCCGTAAGCGGTTTCGGCTTCTCATACGCCACTTCCTCGTAGAGTCCGTCATTTTCAATGATGATACTCATCACGCTGTCGCCCGTGACCACGCGCCGCGGCTCGATCGCTTTTACCGTGCCGGACACCGTCGCATAGATGGGCGCGGAAACAAAACCGCCCGCCTCCGCGATCTTTTGTCCTGTCAAAACCCGATCGCCCTTCTCTACGATCGGTTTTGCCGGCGCGCCGATATGCTGGGACAGCGGGTACACCAGATCCCCCTTTGGCAGCACAGCCTTGATCGGCTTATCCTTTGACAGGTCTTTTCCGTCATAAGGATGGATGCCGCCGTTAAATGTTCGTTTTGCCATACCAGAAACCCTGCTCCTTTCGTACCGTCTCACACCGCTCCAACGATCACCCTGTTTCATACCGCCGGATGGTCAAGGAACCGCTATAATAAATATACTATTTTTCGACGAAAAAAACTACTGCTATTTTGAAAAATGTGATAAACTAATAGCTGCATAGGAAAAACAAGCGAGTCTGAAACCTGGAGGTCATCATGCAGACAATCACTCAACCCTTAGACGGTTTTTCCATCGGTTATCCGCTGGAACGGATCGCCCCTTATGAAAATTTCCTGTTTGTGGACATAGAGACCACGGGCTTTACGGCGAAAAGCTCCTCCCTTTATCTGATCGGGACGGCTTTCTTTGCGGAGGGAAACTGGCAGATCCGGCAGTGGTTTGCGGAGAATCCCGCCGAGGAAGCCTCGCTTTTGGACGACTTTTTTGCTTTCGCGGCTTCCTTTTCCCATCTGATTCATTTTAACGGCAATAATTTTGACCTCCCCTACCTTTTACAGAAATGCGCGCAGCATCAAAAACCGCACACTTTCGACAAGTATGAGGGAATCGATCTCTATAAGCGTCTCGCCCCTTACAAAGCGTTTCTGCATGTTCCAAACTGCAAGCAGAAAACGCTGGAAGCGCTTCTTGGCATCCGGCGGGAAGACCGCTATCACGGCGGCGAACTGATCGAAGTCTACAGACAGTATGTACAAAATCCGACGGAAGAAGGAAAAGCGCTCTTACTTTTACATAACCGCGACGATATGCAGGGCATGTTACAGCTTCTGCCCCTTCTTGCCGTGTACGATCTGTTTAACGGAGAGATCCGGGCAAAAAAAGTACAGGCGCAGCACTATATTGACTACCACGGTCAAGACCGTCAGGAGGTTCTGATGAAGCTGTCTCTGACAACGCCCCTGCCTTTCCCGCTCTCCGATCTCTCAAACGGCTGCTATTTCAGCGGCGAGAAGGACACCGGCATTTTGAAAGTGCCTCTCTATGAGGAAGAAATGAAATATTTCTATGCAAATTATAAAGATTACTACTATCTGCCGGACGAGGACATTGCCCTGCACAAATCGGTATCCGGCTTTGTGGACAAGGCGCACCGCGTTCAGGCGTCCGCATCCAACTGCTACACGCGCAAATACGGGCAGTTCCTGCCCCAGTGGGATATTCAGGTGGAGCCTTTCTTTAAGCGGGATTACAAGAGCAGCGAACTCTTTTTTGAACTGACGGACGAGCGCAAGACCGACCGGAAACTGTTTTCCTCGTATGCGGCGTATCTGCTCGGAAAGATGGCGAAGACCTATTAGGGATCATTCCCCCATGCATTCCCGGTGTTTATCGGTATATCCGGCTTCCTGCGCTTCTTCGACTGTTGAAAAGTAAATTCTGTTTTTTTCATAAGGCAGACTGTCGCAATGAATACTGTGCAGTTTGCCGCTGTTTTTATTTGCGATATAATTTCTTTCAGCAGAAATATCGGTTATCTCTTCTGTTTCTTCCTGCATGACATAATCAGCTTCATCCGATACGGAAGCAGATGCATTCGGCGCGCATCCTGTCATTGCCAGCATGCTGATCATTGTTAAAATAAGAAAAAATCGTTTCATGGTATTCTCCTTTTCACTACGCAAAATACTTGGCAAAAAAGGCAGCAATCATGCCGCCTTTTACTATCGCACTCTGTTTGTAACGATGCCTTACATCGGTTTCTGATAAAAGAAAGAATTCTTCCGCTCGAACCCCACATCCTTATAGTTGATGATCTGCTCGGTGCTGCCGATAAAGAGATACCCGCCGGGCTTCAAACTCTTCTGGAACTTGCGGAAGACCTCGTCTTTTGCCTCCTCCGTAAAGTAGATCAGCACATTCCGGCACACGATCATATGGAAATCCGTAGGGTATGTATCCTTTAAGAGATTATGCTCGCGAAATTCCACCCGCGATTTTACCTCGTCGGAAATCTGGTAGGATGGTCCGATCTTGGTAAAGAATTTTTTCCGCAGATCCATCGGAACGCCCGCAAGGCTCTTCTCCGCATAAAGTCCCGCTTTCGCTTTCTCTATGACCTGCTTATCCAGATCGGTCGCATAAATCTTGATCTGGTTCAAAGGAAGATGTCTGGAAAGCGCCATGACCAGCGAATAAGGCTCGTCTCCCGTCGAGCATGCCGCGCTCCAGATCTTCAAGTTCTTTCCGTAGCGTTTGATCAGATCCGGAAAAAATTCCTTATCCAGAAGTTCCCATTGATCCACATTTCTGTAAAATTCGGATACATTGATGGTCAGGTAATTGACAAATTCTTCAAATTTCGCCTGATCGGTTTTCAGGGCCGCAACGTAATTCTCGTATCCTACAATCTTATTCTTAGCGATCAGCGTATCGATCCTGCGCTTCATCTGTTTTTCCTTATAAGCGTTCAGATCAATCTTCGTCAGGTCGAAAACCGCTTTCTTAAAGTATTCGTAGTCATACACCATGCTTCCCACCGTCCTTATTCTTTTCATATTTCCTTTGGGGAGAAAGCGCTCAAGCCTCCGTCTCTTCGCTCTCCTCCGCGATGACTGCGTCGATATCGACCGAAACCACATCCTCGTCAGCCTTCTCCGCTTTCGGTTCCGGCGCGAGCATTGCCTTGATGCTCAGGCTGATCTTCTTGTCCGCCTCGTTAAAGTCAACGACTTTCGCCGTTACTTCCTGACCGCTCTTTAACACGTCGGAGGGCTTGTCGATGTGTTCTTTGGAAATCTGGGACACATGAAGCAATGCGTCGATGCCCGGCTCCAACTCGATGAACGCGCCGAAATCCGTCATGCGCGCCACTTTGCCGGTCACTACCGTACCGATGGCATACTTGTCCGCCGCGCCTCTCCACGGGTTCTGATCCTCAAATTTCAGGCTCAACGCGATCTTCGTGCCGGAGATATCCTTGATGAGCACCTTCACCACGTCGCCCACCTTAAATACTTTCTTCGGATTCTCCACTCTGCCCCATGACATCTCGGAGATGTGGAGCAGACCGTCGCAGCCGCCCAAATCGATGAACGCGCCGAAATCGGTGACATTCTTGACCGTTCCTTCCACGGTGTCGCCGATCTTGATGGTCTCGAACAGCTTCTTCTGCAATTCCGCCTTTTCTTCCATGATCAGCTGCTTTCTGTCGCCGATATATCTTCTTCTCTTCGGATTATACTCGCTGATGACAAACTGGATCTCCTGTCCTGCGTACTTGTTCAGATCCTTTTCATAAGTGTCGGACACAAGGCTTGCCGGAATGAAGATACGCACTTCTTCCACGACGACGCTTAAGCCCCCGTCCAGCACCTGCGCCACCTTTGCGGTGAGCACTTCTCTGTTTTCATAAGCTTCCTCGATGCGCTTGTTGCCTCTGTCCGCCGCAAGCCGCTTGTAAGTGAGAAGAACCTGTCCCTCGCCGTCGTTTACCTTAAGCACTTTTACTTCCATCGTGTCGCCGGGCTTTGCCACACTCGTCAGGTCTACGCCCGGTTCGTTTGTGTACTCGTTGCGCGTCAGAACGCCGTCTGACTTGTATCCGATATTCAAGATGATCTCTTCGGGCTTTACGTCGATAACGGTACCTTCAACAATCTCTCCTGTGTGTATTGTCTTCAAAGACTCCTCTAGCATTTGTTCAAAAGTTAATTCTGACATAATTTTGAACCTCCTCGATTATATTGTTTGGGGTCGAAGCCCCTGCTGTAATACCCACCAGTCGGACAGTTTCAGGTAACCGTACATGCAGATCGGCAAGCGTTCGGATCTGATAAGTCTCCGCGCACTCCTGTCTGCAGATCTCATAGAGCTTTCGCGTATTAGAACTATGATTTCCACCTACTACTATCATAACATCGACCCGGGCTGCAAGCTCCCTGGCCTCGGTCTGACGCACTTCCGTAGCGTTACATACAGTATTCACAACACTAACATTGTAACCTTTTTTTTCAAGAATTTCAACCATATCTTGAAATTTCTTGTAGTTAAATGTCGTTTGGGAAACAACGCACAGTTCTTCCTCCGCCCGAGGCGTGAATTTTTCGGCCTCCTCGGGCGATGCAATGATATCAGTTTTCGTGTGGGACCAGCCGCGTGCCGCCTCCACTTCGGGGTGTCCCTCGTCTCCCACGATCACGATCCGCTTCCCCGCCGCGCTCTCTTTCTCCACGATATCGTGGATCCGCTTGACAAACGGACAAGTGGCGTCCGTCACGGTATAGCCGAGAGCCGTCAGCTTTTCGATGACGCTTTTTCCCACCCCGTGGGAGCGCAGGATCATCGTGCCCCGCTCCGCTTCAGGAACCGCTTCCGCTTCCGCAAGGGAATCCACCACCCGCACGCCGCGCCTGCGCAGATCGTTTACGACCTCCTCGTTATGTATGATCGACCCGAACGTGCAGATCGGCGGCTCGTTTTCTTTCCTGTTTTCGATCTGCGCATAAACGGTATCCACCGCCCGCTGCACGCCGAAACAGAAGCCGGCATGTTCCGCCAAGATCACTTCCATAAGTCTTTCCTCATTTCATGCTTTACAAAAGAGCGAGGATCGCCTCCGCCGCTTCCTCCACCGTCATGTGGGAGGAATCCACAAGCACCGCGTCCTCCGCCTGCTTTAAGGGCGAGATCTCTCTGGTCATATCCTGCCTGTCCCGTTCGATGATATCTTTCTCGATGACCGCAAGATCGCACTGTTCGCCGCGCTCCGCAAGCTCTCTATAGCGCCGCAGCGCCCTCTCATGGCTGTCCGCCGTAAGATACACCTTTACCTGCGCATGCGGCAGCACGCAGGTGCCGATATCACGTCCGTCCATCACCACATCCGCGTCCGCCGCCAGTTTCTGCTGCAATTCCACCAATTTTTTCCGCACATTGGGATTGGGGCTGCTGACGGAAGCCATCTTCCCCACCTCTTCCGTGCGGATGCTGCCGTTCACATTCTCGCCGTTTAAGTAGACGATCTGCTCGCCATTCTCATACCCGATGGTAATGTCCGCTTCCCGACACTTCTCGTCGATCGCCGCCGTGTCCGCCGGGTTTACGCCCTCCCGCAGCAGAAACAATGCCATCGCGCGGTACATGGCTCCCGTATCCACATAGATATAGCCTTTCTTCGCCGCGATCCGCTTCGCGATCGTGCTCTTTCCCGCGCCCGCAGGTCCGTCTATCGCAATATTGATAGCCATAATTCTCCTTCCTAAACTCGCAAATCCGCGCTTTCAGCGCTTTTTGTCCGATTTCATCGGACATTTGCTCGTTAATGGTGCAAGAAAAACAAATGCCTCCTACGGAGTCGCTTGTTTTTCTTTTGCACCTATTATATCGACTGGAATGCAAGAACCCGCAAGATGTCCCGTGGACCAGGCGATCTGCAAATTGAAACCGCCCGTCAGCGCATCCAGATCCAAAATCTCCCCCGCAAAATAGAGTCCCCGCACGCGCTTTGACTCCATCGTGGAGGGATTGACCTCCTTCACGTTCACGCCGCCTTTCGTGATGACCGCCTCCGCAAAGCCCCGCAGCCCCGCCGCGTGCATGGTAAGCCCCTTTGTGAGCTGCACAAGCGTCTCCCGCTCTTCCCTTGTGATCTCATGAATCTTCTTTTCCGGATCGATGCCGGAAAGCGATAAGATAACAGGTGTTAGCTTTGCCGGATAAAGGCTCCCGATCACATTCCGCAAATTTTTGTTCCGGTTCTCCTCAAACTCCCGCAGGATCCGTCTGTCAAGCTGTTGTGCCGTAAGCGCGGGCTTTAAGTCCAGTGTGAAAGCAATATGCTCCTGATCCTTGCAGCGCGCATAATAGCTGCTCGCCGTGAGCGCCAGCGGCCCGCTGATCCCGAAATGGGTAAAGAGCATCTCCCCAAATCCCTGCCAGATCTTCTTTACGCCGTCACACATCGTCAGTTCCACATTCTTTAAGGAAAGCCCCTGCAGATCCGCGCACCACGCTTCCCTGATCTCGATCGGTACAAGCCCCGGCGAACATTCTTTCACCGTATGACCAAGGTTTTCCGCCATCCGGTAGCCGTCCCCCGTCGAACCCGTTGACGGATAGGAAAGACCGCCCGTCGCCAGTACCACCGCCGAGGCGGGAAGCCGTTCTCCGCCTTTTAACATAACACCTGTTATTTCATTGTTTTCCGTCAGCAGTTCTTCCGCCGCCGCACCTAACCGCACCGTAACGCCCCGTTTCCGCAGAAGGCACTCCAACGCCGCCGTCACGTCGGAGGCGTGATCCGACGCCGGAAACACGCGCTCGCCCCGTTCCGTTTTCAAAGAACAGCCGTTATTTTCCAGAAGCGCCATCATAGCGGTATTGTCAAATTCAGAAAAAGCGCTGTATAGGAACTTGGGATTGCTCACGACATTCTCAAAAAACTTGTCCCGCCCGCAGGCGTTGGTCACATTGCAGCGCCCTTTTCCGGTAATGTAGAGCTTCTTCCCGAGCTTTTCGTTTTTTTCACATAAAATAACGCGGCGCCCTTTTTCTGACGCCGCGATCGCTGCCATCATTCCCGCCGCGCCGCCTCCGATCACGACAATCTGCCTTTCTTCCATAGACTCCTGTTTCCTCCGGCTGTCTGTCTTTTCCCGTCAACGATTTTTCCATAGCAACCGTTATTCCGATTTTTTCCGCAGCGGATAATTGAGCATCGGTTCTTCGTCGATAAAGTTGATCTCATCATTTAAGTAAACCTGATAATTATTCCAGGCTTCCTCAAGGTTTTTCAGATTCTCTTTCACTTCCTCCGGCTGCTTCAAGCACATCGCCACCACCAGCGCGTTGATCAGGCTTAAGGGTGCGACCAGCGAATCCACGATGGAAACCATATCGCTCCTTGCAAACAGATTGCAGGAAGAATACAGATTCATCGGGGAGTGCACGGAATCCGTGACCGCGATCACCTTGGCGTTCCTGTCGTTTGCAAATTCCATTGCTTTCAACGTCCTCATGGAATAGCGCGGAAAGCTGATCCCCACGAAAGCGTCTTTCTCGTCGATGCGGATCATCTGCTCAAAGGTTTCTGAAACGCTCGTTGTTTTCAAGAGCACCACGTTGCCCCGGATCATATTCAGGTAGAACTGTAAAAAATCCGCCAGCGGCTCGCAGCTTCTGACGCCCATGATATAGACCGACTTTGCCTCCAGTATGATATCCACCGCCGTCTCAAAAGCCGTCGCATCCAGATTGTGAATGGTGTCCTGGATCTTCTCGATATCGGCCGTGAGGACGGAGGTCAGGATCTCCGACTGGCTGCTCTTCCCGTACTTCGCGCCGATCTTCTGCACGGAGTTGATCTTATTCTGCACCCAGTATTCCAGATCCCGCTGAAACTCCGGATAGCCGTTATAACCGATGAACATGGCATAGCGCACGACGGTGGACTCGCTGACGCCCACCGTATCGCCCAGCTTTGCAGCCGTCATGAACACCGCCTGATCGTAATGATCGTAGATAAAAGCCGAGATCGCTTTCTGCCCTTTGCTCATCTTGCTGTAATATTCGTTGATCCTGGTTATGATGTCATATCGATTCTCTATTGCCATACGAAAACCCTTATACGTTCTGGAACGCGTTGTAGGACTCCTCCAACAGCTTGATGGTGTCCTCTTCCTGCAAGTCATAGTCTCCCGTCAACGTCATACAGGCTGCTCCGTGGATAAAGATCCACATCTTCATGAACATACCGCTGGGATCCTTGCAGCCAAAAATCTTCGCACTGTTGATCTCCCGCACCACCGCGCCGTTTTTGCCGTTCAGCATATCGTAGAGGCTTTTTCCGTGACGGTTCTCCGATAAGAATAACAGGCGGAATAAATTCTGCTCTTCCTGAGAAAACCGGATGTAAGCCAGTCCCAGATTGACAAAGGGCGTATTGTTTTTCTTCGGGAACTCTTCGTAATAGGCGCCAAAAAATTCCATCGCCTTTGCAAAGAGATCGTCCCCCAGCTCTTCCATGTTCTTGTACACACGGAAAATAGGCTGTGTGGAGCATCCCGCCTTTGCCGCCAGCGTCCGCGCGCTCACCTGAGCAAAGCCGTCCGTCCGCGCCATTTCAAAGGCTGCGTTCAATATGTCGTTTTTTGTGATCGTTTCTTTTCTTGCCATAAAAAAGTACCTCTCCTGTCGTTTTTTACAACATCTTTTGGTAACGTATGTTATTATAATATATTATGTAACCTACGTCAAGAGGTTTACGTAATATTTTTCTTTTTTTTATTTCTGCTCCCGAAAAGGGCGCAAAAATCCCCTGACCGCAGCTTATAAAACTGCATCCGTCAGGGGATTTCCTTTCATCAGAAGTTGATCTTTCTGGTATTGATCTTAAACTTCACCGTCTTGGTGCCGCCGTAGTCTTTCAGTCCTCTGATCGTAACACTGGCATTTCCTTTCTTTATGTTATTCACATAACTGCCTTCCACGATTTCAAAGTCAGTTCCCAATTTCAGTTCGCCGTTAATCCCTTTCATGGTCACATGAATCGCCGTCTCGGGCAAAGTAACCGGTGCGCCGCTATAACTCTGCGGATCGATCTTGACAGTGACTTTCTGGAAATTATTCTTTGCTACGCGGTATCTGCCTTTCAACGTTCCCGTATATTTTCCTATACCGCTGACAGTCACATACACTTCCTGATCCGCTTCCACTTTACTTTTCTTGTCAAGAAGTACGCCGTCCGCTGCGCCCAGTCTGTACTCCACCGTGTAATCCGTGTTCGCTTTCAATGCCTTGCCGTTCGTATCGGTGAGCACAGGCTTGCTGATGTATTTACCTGCGCCCGATGCCGCTCCCACATCCGCGATCGTCATTCCGACCGGAGCCGCAGGATCATTCAGCGCTTTTTTCACGATCGTAAATGTTCTGGTCAGCTTTCCTTTGAAATTACCGTTTCCCTTGATCGTAATGGTCGGCGCTTTATTGTCCGTGTAGGCGGCAATCTTTCCGTTGTTGGAATAAGTGACCTTATAGTCTGTTCCTTCCGTCAACTGCTGAACGATCCCTTTTTCATCTTTGAACCGCAGCGTTACCTCCGGCTTGGAACCGCCCTTTCCGTATTTTACCGCCATCCCGATCTTCGGTCCCGCGATCATGGACTCTTCCAGTTGATACGGATTGATCTTAAAGGTTTTCCTGACCGTTCCGGTATATTTCCCAACACCTGTTATCGTAATACGCGCTGTCCCTGCATTCAGATTCTTGTCGTAAGTAACCTTGTAATCCTTATCCGCAGCAAGTTCCGTCTGGTTTAACGTCACCGTCAGCTTTTGTGTCTGCGCCTCTCCGTTATAGGTTTTGTTACTGATACCGGTCACTTTCGCCCGTGCGATCGAGGTACCCGTAATCTTAAAGGTCGCCCGTTTTGTTCCGATACACTTGCCCATGCCCGTGATGATCACCGTCGCCGTACCGATCTGCATATTGTTTTCGTACGCGACTGTGTAATCTTCCCCTGCTTTCAACGGGGTATTCTTGGACTTCATATACACGACCAGATCGGATTCCGACAGCGTGACTGCATAATCCTCCAGATTATTCGCATTGTCATAAGGTTTATTCGGAATCTTTGCAATCTTCGCTTTCTCGATCAGCGTCAGATCCGTGATCCGAAGATTCACATTCTTCACACCCGTGAAATTTCCGTTTCCGGTCAGCGTGATCGTATAATTACCCAAATCCTTATAAGCGCCTTCCGCCGTATCCGGATAAGTAACCGTAAAATCTCTCCCCTTGCTCAGTTTCTTCCCGTTTAACAAAACGGCCGGCACTTTCTTCTGCACTTTTCCGTTTGGCGCGATTACAATCTCCGCCGCCGTAACGGAATCGCTGCCTAAGTCCGCCTTGTTGATCTTGAATGTGACAGGTACCGTCTCGGAGTAATTTCCCTTGCCCTTTACCGTGATCGTAGGCGCTGTCTTTGGCACCGACGCATCGTTTGCTTTCGTATTGTTTTTATAGGTGATGGTATAATCCGTCCCTGCCCGCAATCTGCGGCTTCCGTCATACACGCGTACATCCGGCTTGATGGCGCTTCCCGTATAGACATAGCCCTCCGGTGCGATACCTGCGATCCACATGCCTTCCGGTATGCTGCCGCCTGCCGGTATATCATGATCCAGAACGCCCGACGGATCCTCTATGGACACCACCTTGAAGCCCCACATATTGCCTCTTTCGTCCGTGATCAGCCTGATCTTAACCGTATCGCCGGACACTTCTATGGTCTGATCCGCCAACTGCCTGCCGGTATATCTGCCGACCTGTCTGCCGGTGCCATCATAAATGCAGATATAATCGTATCCCTCCTCTACCTCCGTCAATTCGTCAAAGGTGATCACCAGCTTCTCCGCGCCTTCTCTGGTATAGACCCAGAAGTCCGTACAGTTCGGAAGATAATCGTGTACGCTCTCCATCTCCTCCGGCCGTGCACATCTGTATCCACTGTTGACTACCGTAACGACACAACTTCCGGATGCGCCGCCTCCGTCCTGCGCCTCTGCATAGATCGTCGCTGTTCCTTTCGTCAGCGCCGTGATCGTGCCGTCCTGATCTACCGCTGCTACCGCCGGATCCGAAGAACGCCATGCAAGCTCATTATTCAACGCATCTGCGGGAGAAATCTCCGCCGTCAGGGTATAGGTATCCCACGCTTCCAGTTCCAGCTGCCACTGATCCAGCCGGATGGATTCCACAGACTGCATAACCGTAACGGTACAGATATCGCTAAACGTTTTGCCGTCACCGATCTTCACACTGATCTCCGTTTCTCCCACGCCCACAGCCGTTACGATTCCTTCTTCGCTGACAGCCGCCACCGTTTCATCCGCGCTCCTCCATGTGACCACTTCGGTAAAGTCGATCGGCTTTACACTTAAGAACAGTTCTTCCTCCTGCCCCTTATAGAGCGACAATTCGTTTGGACTCAGCTTCATCTCTGTCGCCGGTATCGTGATCTCTTCAAACAGAATATTTCTGTCTCTGGCATATTCATGGGCTGTCGTATCCCTGACGCCGCGGATCATCAGATTCTCCGGATACTCCTCGCCAAACGCATAATCACTGATAAACTTCGTCGTTCTCGGAATGGTAATGTCTGCAAGCGCAGTACAGCCCGCAAACGCGTAATTTTCTATCTCCCGGACGCTGTAAGGCAGCACGATCTTCTCCAAACCGGAACACTGATAAAAAGTATAGGACGGTATCCTTGTCAGCCTTGTTCCCAGCGTTACATTCTGCAAAAGCACACAATCCGCAAAGACATATTCCCCCAACTGATGAACGCTGTCGGGTATCATAACTTCTGCAAGCGACGTACAATTTCGGAAAGCCCGATCTCCGATCGACGCCACCGATTCCGGCACGATCGCCGCCGTGATACCGCTGTTTTGGAATGTGCCCTCTTTGATCTCCTGTATATTTTGTGAGAACGTGACTTCCGCAAGCAGCGTACAATCCTGAAACGCGAAAGAGCCGAGATCTGTCACGCTGTCCGGCAGCGCAACGGCTTTCAATGCGCTACAGCCCGCAAATGCGCTGTCGCCGATCTCCGTCACCGTATCCGGTATCTCGATCTCCTCCAAACCGCTGCATCCTTTCAGCAGACCGGCGCAGATACGCTCCCTTTCTTCCTCAAAAGCGACTTTCTTTAAGGCGCTGCATCCGTCAAAAATACTGTCGCCGCTTGTCAGGCTCTTCGGAATCTCCACTTCCGGCAGAGATGTACAGTTGCGAAAAGCGCCCTTGCCGATCGTCACCGCATTGCACGACAGCACCAACTGCGCCATTGCGCCGCATCCTGCAAACGCTGT
>JAMPCE010000001.1:0-48523 GCA_023666335.1 bacterium | reverse complement strand
GTACTGCCGACCGTTGTAACGCTGTCGGGCATCACAACGGCGGCAAGTTTTGCACAATTCTCAAACGCCGAATCGCCGATTGCCGTCACTTCGCCCGGAATCCTGATCTGCGGCAGCTCGACACAGTCCTTGAATGCACCGGCTCCGATCTCCGTCACCGTATCCGGCATTGTGACAGAATTCAGATAACTGCACCCCTGAAACAGCGCGTCCAACACTTTGACCGTGCCGTCGTCAAAGGACACCGTCGTAAGACCGCTGCCGTAGAAAACCGCACCGCCGACTTCCTCTAAACTCATGGGAACCGCGATCTCTGTCAAGGATGTACAGTTGTTGAATGCGCCGCCCTCTATCTTGAGCAGACTCTTGGGCAGATTGGTCTGCGCCAAACCGGTACAACCATAAAACGCATCCGCCATGATCACAGTGACAGCGTCGGGCAGAGCGATTGCCGACAGATCAGTGCACCCCCGAAACGCAGATTGTCCAATCTCCGTAACTGTCTGCGGAAGAGTCACACTTTTCAAATTTACCGCATTCCGAAATAAATAGTCAGCGACCCGCGTTGCGCCGTCCTCAAACGTGACCGTTTCCAGACCGCAGTTTTGGAACACATCATATCTATTGTAATTCACTACTTCTTTCAGACTCTTAGGCACTTCCAGTTCTTTTAACGCCGTACAGCCCATAAACGCGCCGTCGCCGATACTGAGCAGGCTTTTTGACAGATGAATCTCCGCCAAAACGCTGCAATTTGCAAATGCCGTGCTGCCGATTGCCGTCACACTGTCCGGCAGGGTAAGCGCCGGAAGAGCGGTACAGCCATAAAACGCCGATTCTTCGATCTCCGTGATCGTATCCGCAAGCACCACATTCTTTAAATTTTCTGCTTTTCTGAACAGGGCTTCCGGCACTTTCGTCGATCCCTCTTCAAATGTAACAGTTTCCAGACCACAATGATCAAACACGGCTGTTGTGGTCGCTTTCGCCGCGTCTTCCAGGCTCTTCGGTATTTCCAGCGTACGCAGAGCCGTACAGCTTTGGAATGCGCCGCCCTCTATCTTGTTCAGGTTTTTCGGCAGATTGATCTTTGCCAGATTCACACATCGGAAAAAAGCGGTCTCCTGAATTAACGTGATCTGGTCCGGCAGCCGGATTTCTTCCAGCGCGGCACAGTCACTAAACGCCGATTTTCCGATCTCCGTCACCGTATCCGGCAATGTTACGCTTGTCAGTTTTTCCGCCTTACGGAACAATGCCTCCGGCAGCTTTGTCAGACCCTCCTCCACGGTAACTGTCGTCAGTCCGCAGTTCTCAAATACTGCCGTTCCCGATGCGCTTGACGCATATTCGAGCGTTTTCGGTATTACCAGTTCTTCTAATGCCTCGCAGCTGCCAAACGCATGACCCTCCATGCGTTTCAAATTCTTCGGCAGATCGATCGTTGTCAACATTTTACATTTGAAAAACGCGCTGCTCTTTATTTCTGTCACGCCATCCGGCATCTTTACCGTTGTCAAAGCGCTGCATTCACTAAACGCCGATTGCCCGATCTCCGTCACCGTATCCGGTATCACGACACTTACCAGCGCGTTTCCCTTAAACGCCTCCTTACCGATCGCCACGACTTCACACCCGTCCAGCGTATCCGGTATGATCAGTTCCGTCTCGCTTCCGTTATATTTTGTAATGGTCGCTTTGGAATCCTCTGTCGTATATGTAAAATCTGTTTCTGCGGCGGCTGTTCCGGTTTCCATAAGCGGCTGAACCGCATTCGTATCTTCCGATTCTTCCTGCTCTTCTCCGTCTACATCGTCCTCCGCGTCCGATTCTATCCCATCTGACCCATTGTTTTCCTCATCAATATCATCGTTCTCTTCCGACGCATCGTTATCCTCTGCTGCGTCATCAACCGCATCCGACGAACCGCTCCCGCCATTTTCGCTTTCCTTCGACGGCTCATCTTCTTCGGTTTTCCCCGTCTCGCCCGAGTTGTCAACGCCGTCTGTCAGGTCAGGAGATTCCTCTTGACCCCCCCCCCAACTTTTTCGGCTTCTTCTCCGCTTTCCGGGGCAATCTCGGTTTCTTCCGGCTCTGTCGTCTGCTCGATTGCCTCCTGACTGTCCGCCGCATTCCGGTTCTGCTCTGTGGCAAAGACTGTCATCGGTGTTTCCAACGCCAGAAGCCCCGCCAGTGCAAATGCCATAAACTGTTTGAACATGCTTTTGTCTCCTTTCCCTGCTCCATTTTCTCACACTGAAATCTGCCTTGAAACGAATTTCACATTATTTGTATCATAACACAGATACACGCCGCTTGAACAGTCTGTATTTTTTTACCGCAAATATTACCGGGCTGCTGCCAGTTCCGGATATTCGTTGATATTTTCCGAATATACTAATATCGTAAAGTTTTCATAAGCGAGCGTTTCCTCCGCCAACTGGTAATACACTTCCGGAATCGTTTCCCCTCCCTCTACAAGCACAAAACATCTGCCGGGATGCAGCGTTGGATCATAATAATGTTCGGAAATAGCATAATAGTCATAGTGATCCTCATCATTTGTATTGAAGTAATACGGCACGGTAGGTTTTCCTGCATCATGGGCAACCACAACCACTTTTTCGTTACTCAGGAAAGTAATGGGATACGCATTCCAAAAAGTCGCATATCCATAAGCCAGATCATGCTCCAATAAGAAATCATAAAAGGTTTGATCCGCTTGGGGATCAAACAAATTAATGTTTTCCTTCCATCCGCTCGGCCCGCTATGAATATATGACGCATCTACAAAGACTGTCAGCATTAGAAGCGCAATCGCCGGAACTGCCTTTAATTCTTCATATTTATTTTCTAAAAGCCATTTTCCCACTAATCCCAAAAGCAATAAATTGTTAAAATATGCAGGCAGATAATATCTGGATTCCATCGCCCCCGTTGCAACCATGACAAAAGATGTCGTAAAATTACTGATATTTATATATAAAACCATAAACTGCAAAAATTTATTTTTAATGATATGTACTTTCGACAAAAGATATAGCGGTATCACAATCTGTGAAACAATGGCATAAACGAATATTCCACAGGACTTAACCGTTGTTAACTGAAACAGACTGTCGCCTGCTACCCATCCCATCGCCTCTAAAACCACCGCGGGCAATTTCAAAATGTTCTGCACAAGGCTGCCGCTGTCAACCAAACCAACTTTCAGCGATAAACTGTCAAACCCCAGTCTGTTGCAAAGCCCGACATAATGTATGCCGGATACCACAATGATCGCAACTGTGCTGATACTATATAGGAGTAATGCTTTCTGTTTTACCCCCCCCCAACAGAAATACCTTCCCTGAGAAGTATCATTGCCAGAAAAGCAAAGAGGATTGGCAGCATATCTGTAGCGATTCCTCTAAGCATGGCATAGTTCGCCAAAAATCCTGCCGCCAAATAACAGATACCTGCAATACATCTTTTGGTTCTTTTATCGTTTTCCGTCGCAAATAAATACTGTATGGCGATCAATAGCAATACCTTAAAAAGACATATGACAAGATAAGCCCCCTGGAGAAAAAATATATCTGTGATAACCCATGACAGGGGGAGCAGAAAAAAGGTAACTGCAATCGCTGCCGCTTTTTTATAACCATTCCAAAACAATTTAAAAATCAGCGCGCATAGTATGATGATGTATAAAAGCATCCCTAACTCGTGGATAAGCAGTTCATTATCCAAAACAGCAAAAAACGGAGCCATTGTTACGCTTGGCATCAGGAAAAAAATATCCGTTGTATAATGGAATCCGTCCGGAAACATCTTTTTCTGTGCAAACTGCTCTTTCGCAAGAAACAGGAATCCTGCAAAGTCAGAATGAAAGTAATCCTTTGAATAAGCCAAGATAATATATGCCGCACCGCACATTCCAACAAACATTGCCGCAAGCAAAACATACCTGATTCTTTTTTCTGTCATGATTCTCCTCCCAAAATACATAAAACAGCGGACTTACAATTCAAAATGAAATTGAGCCCGCTGTTTCCCCTATCCTTTTATCATAACACCTTAAACAGGGTAAACCCCATTCTTCGTATCCGCCTGGGTCATATCGACCTTCTCCTGCTGTGCCTGACGGTACTTGAAGTAGTCAATCGCAACCTGCGGGAACAGCGCATAGGACAGGACGTCCTCATCCTGCTGCTTCCATTCTTTCATCTCCGCTTCCAATCCTGCAAGCTCCGGCTCCGTGTGTCCGGTCGCCTCTGCGGAACGGGCGGTGGAACGCTTCTCGCCGGGGATGACCTTGTCGATCACTTCCTGACTCATCGGCTTTACGGTCTGACCGTAATTGCCGCGCAGCAGATCCTTGAACTCGCCGGTCGCCATCTTATACCGCTCGCCCATCAAGACATTAAACACCGCCTGTGTGCCGACGATCTGGGAAGACGGCGTAACCAGCGGCGGCTCGCCGCAGTCCTTACGGACTCTGGGGATCTCCTCCAGCACATCCTGATACTTATCTTCCGCTTTCTGCTCTTTGAGCTGGCTCACCATGTTGGAAAGCATACCGCCGGGCACCTGATAGCGCAGCGTATTGATGTTCACGCCGAGCACTTTCGTGCTCATCAGACCGGACGCGATACACTCCTCACGGTAAGGACGGAAGTAGTCCGCGATCTGCGCCAGGATCTCCTGATCGTAGCCGGTATCGTACTCTGTCCCCTTGAAGGTCTCGACCATGACCTCGGTCGCGGGCTGGGAAGTACCCAGCGCGAAAGGTGAAATTGCACAATCGATCACATCCACGCCCGCCTCTACGGCTTTCAGATAAGTCATGGACGCTACGCCGGATGTATAATGCGTGTGCAGCTGGATCGGCAGCTTTGTGCTCTCTTTCAGGGTCTTCACAAGCTCCGCCGCGCGGTAAGGAACGAGCAGACCCGCCATATCCTTGATGCAGATGGAATCCGCGCCCATCTCCTCGATCTTCTTTGCCATGTCCGCCCAATAGTCCAGCGTATAGGCGTCGCCCAGCGTATAGGACAATGCGATCTGAGACTCGCCCCTGCCCTCCTGCTTCTTGATCTTATTGGTAGCGTCTACCGCCGCCTGGAGGTTGCGGATATCATTCAGGCAGTCGAAGATCCTGATGACGTCGATACCGTTCGCGATGGATTTCTCCACGAACGCATACACCACGTCATCCGCATAAGGTCTGTAGCCCAAAATGTTCTGCCCTCTGAAAAGCATCTGTAACTTTGTGTTCTTAAAACCGTCTCTCAGCTTTCTCAGTCTGTCCCACGGATCCTCTTTCAGGAAACGGAGGGAAGCGTCAAACGTAGCGCCGCCCCAGCACTCCACCGCATGGTAGCCGACTTTATCCATTGTATCAATGATGGGAAGCATCTTCTCGGTAGGCATTCTGGTCGCGATCAGAGACTGATGTGCGTCGCGAAGAACCGTTTCCATGATACCAACCGGCTTTTTAATCTGTTCTGCCATTATATTCTCATTCCTTTCATTTTTTAATTATTCAACACCGAAAATATTCCATGCCGAGGCTGCCATGCAGCCTCGAGGCGTTAATTTCGTAGAAATTTACGCCATTAGAACACTCCAAACACCGCCATAAAGGTACCTGCTGCAACCGCCGTACCGATAACGCCCGCCACATTCGGTCCCATCGCGTGCATCAGCAGGAAATTGGTAGGATCCGCCTCCGCGCCGACTTTCTGTGACACTCTTGCCGCCATAGGCACCGCAGACACGCCCGCGGAACCGATCAGCGGATTCACCTTGCCCTTGGTCGCAATGCACATCAGTTTCCCGAAAAGCACACCTGCCGCCGTGCCGAAAGCAAAGGCAACCAACCCTAAAATAACGATCTTGATGGTATCCCAGTTTAAGAACGCTTCTGCGCTGGTGGTCGCACCAACGGAGGTACCCAGGACGATAACGACAATATACATCAGGGCGTTGGAAGCCGTATCCTGCAGCTGTCTCACCACGCCGCACTCCCTGAACAGATTCCCCAGCATCAGCATACCGACAAGGGGCGCTGTGGTCGGCAGGATCAGAGAAACCACGATCGTCACCACGATGGGGAAGAGGATCTTCTCCAATTTACTGACGGGACGAAGCTGTCCCATCTTGATCTTCCGCTCTTTCTCCGTCGTGAAAAGTTTCATAATGGGCGGCTGAATGATCGGCACCAGCGCCATATACGAGTATGCCGCCACCGCGATGGGTCCCATCAGAGTAGTCTGCCCCAGCTTACCGGCAAGGAAGATGGAAGTCGGGCCGTCTGCACCGCCGATGATGGAGATAGCCGCCGCCGCCTTGTCATTGAAGCCTAAGAAGATTGCGCCGAAATAAGCCGCGAAAATACCAAACTGTGCCGCCGCGCCGAGGAGAAAGCTCTTCGGGTTCGCGATCAGGGGACCGAAGTCCGTCATCGCACCCACGCCCATAAAGATCAGGCTCGGCAAGATCGCCCACTCGTCCAGCTTGTAGAAGTAATACAACAGACCGCCGCCTGCGCCATCCTCTCCATACGCCGCCATGATATCGGGATAGATATTCACGAGCAGCATACCGAAAGCAATCGGAACCAGCAAAAGCGGTTCAAAACCTTTGGCGATTGCCAGATATAGAAATACAAGTGCTACGACAATCATGATATAGTTTCCCACTTCCAGGTTAAAGAAAGCAGTCTGATGTATCAGGTTGTCAAGCGTCTCAACGATATACATTTTCTTAACCTCCTGTAGTTTTTGTTCCGGCAGTCCGCCCTTACGGGAGAACCGTCACAGATTACTTCAAGGTCGCAAGAAGCGCGCCCGCCTCGACCGCATCGCCCACTGCCACATTGATGCTGGCTACCGTGCCGTCCTCGGGAGCCACTACAGGAATCTCCATCTTCATCGCCTCGACGATCACGACCGGGTCGCCTTTCTTGACTGCCTGGCCTACGCTCGCCTCGATCTTGAAGACCTTACCGGCTGCTCCGGCTTCCACCTTGATGCTGCCCGCCGCGCCGGATGCCGCGGGTGCTGCCGCAGGCGCAGGCGCTGCTTTCGGAACCGCTCTGGGAGCCGCAGGAGCCGCTGCCGCGGGTGCGCCGCTGCTTGCGCCCTCTTCCACCACTACATCATATACGCTGCCATTTACGGTAATTGTATAATTCTTCATTTTGATATCCTCCTATCTCTTAGGCATTCTGCCATTTGCTCTGATTTACTTTTCTGATGGACCGCACCACGAAACCGTCCGTAGAGGCGCTTCCCTCATATGCCGCGACCGCCGCCGCGATGACCGCCACAAGCTCCGTATCATCGGAAAGCTCTTCCTTTGCCGCGATCTGCTCCACGATCGGGTCGGACGCCGCCGTCTCCGCAGGCGTTTCTTTCTTCTGCCTCGCCTCAAACTTGGAGATCAGCGTGAAGCAGGAAATGATCAGGCTGATCAGGATCAGGACCGCGAACACGGTTCCCATACCGATCAGGGTATTCATGCCGGCTTTCGCCAGGATCTCCCCCGTGGAATAATGCACATTGGTGGTGATGCCCAGATAATTTGAAAGCGCACTGTCGAGAATGATCTCCACCTCCGCATCGTGGGAGGAACCCAGCACTTCCACGCGGATAATCACCTCGTCCTCCTCGAACGCCACGGAAGCGCTGCTTGCGCCCTCGTAGGTGCCGATATCATCCAATGCGCTCTCCCATCCCCGGAAACCGCTTGAGAGAATGGGATCGGTTCCGACATACTGCTCGATGGCGCCCTGGCTTACGATCGCATTCATCTGATCGACGATGGTCGTACCAATCTGCAATGCCTGTTCGTCGTTTATGGGACCGCTTTGCGCTTCTGTTTCACCGCACGCCGCAAGACAGAGCATGCAGGTGATCATCCCCAATATTACCAATCGTTTTTTCATAGCGTTACACATACCTTTCCGTAATCTGCGTAAAGACCGCAGCTACCATATTTGCAAAACGAAAAAACCTGACTGCCGTATCAGACCGTGCCGTGTTTTTTCTCGGGACGTCCCTCTGTCTTGGAGGAGAGCATCTCGAAGGCGCCGATCACATACTTTCTGGTGTCCGCCGGCTCCACGATCTGATCTACATACCCTCTCTTTGCCGCGCTCGTCACGTTGTTCTGCAGCGCTTCATATTCCTTCGCGCAGGCATCGATGGCTTCCGCGCCCTGACCGTCGCAGATGATCTTTGCCGCCAGACCAGCATCCATCATGCCGATCTCGGCATTCGGCCATGCGATGGTGATATCCGCGCCGACCGCCTTGGAATTCATCGCCACGTAAGCGCTGCCGTAAGCCTTGCCGATGATCACGTTTACTTTGGGGACCGTAGCGTTCGCAAAGGCATAGACCAGCCTGCCTGCCGCCTTTGCCATGCGTTTCTCGGCGCACTTGGTCGCCGCAAAGCCCGTCACGTTGGTGAGGGAGAGCACCGGAATGTCAAAAGCGTCGCAAAAACTTACGAACTCTGCCGCTTTCTCCGCGCCTCTTGCGGAAAGCGCCGCGTCAAACTTCTCAACAAGTTCGCCCTTGTCGTCGTAAACTTCCGTGCGGTTTGCCACCGCGCCGACCGTCGCGCCGTTTAAGCGGATAAAACCTGCTGCCATATCTTTCGCGTAATCCTGCTTTACTTCCACAAACAAACCGTCGTCCGCGATCTGGGACAGTGCGATCGCCGTATCGCCCACACAGCCGGAAATCTCCGCGCAGGCGCGGTTCAAGTCGTCCGTGCACTCCGTCCATGCCAGATCGGCATTGTTCGCGGGCAGGATCGACACGAGCTGTCTGATCTGCGCCAGAATGGAAAGCTCGTCCGCCACCATATCCACCAACCCCGTCTCTTCGCTCTGGAATGCCGCCGACGACGTGTCGCAGCGGGAAATCTCATTGCCCTCAAGGGCATTGGGAGAATTGACGAACAGCTTCGCCTTCGTCTCTTCCATAAACGTGAAATCCGCCATCGCCGGAATCAGGGCGAGTCCGCCGCCGCAGCTTCCGAACACAGCCGCGATCTGCGGGATCACGCCGGACGCCATCACCTGGCTCCTGTAGATCTCGCCGAAGCCGTTTAGCGCATCGGTCGCCTCCTGGAGACGTAATCCCGCGGAGTCGATCAGCCCGATCACCGGCGCGCCCATCTTCATAGCCAGCTCGTAAAGATTCACGATCTTCTTTGCGTGCATCTCACCCACAGACCCGCCGAGGACGGATGCGTCCTGGCTGTAGACATACACGAGACTGCCGTTTATCACGCCGTAGCCGGTCACAACGCCGTCTGACGGAGTCTCGGTCTGTTTCAGATTGAAATCCGTAGCTCTCGCCGTCACGAGACCGCCGATCTCAACGAAACTGTTTTCATCGAGTAAAGCATTGATTCTTTGACTCGCTTGAGATGTAGTACTCATTTTTCAGCCCTCCATTTATATGATAATAAATTATAAATAATAAAACGTTACCACAAAGTGGCATAACATACTAATGTAGTATAACACAGAATCCATTCCCCGACCAGCAGATTTTAGAAAAAAATTGCAAGTTTTACGAGATATTCCAGAATCCACAAAAAGCTCTGCGCCTCCACCGCACTTTCTGTCAGCACATCATAGCGCCTGACAAGCTCTCCGTTCAGGTAATAAGACACTTCCCCCGCCTTTTCTCCCGCGGCGACGGGCGCGGCAAGAACCGTTTCCACGCGGGTCCTTACCTCCACTTGGTCTTCCTCGCAGAGCAGATAGGGGAGGCTTTTTTCCCGCTCCTCCATCGAGACGCCGACAAAGGCTTCCTCCCAGGGCGTTCCATCCTCTCCCGCAATGCCGCCCCGCACGGGAATGTCCGCAAAGTCTTTCTCTTCATAGATATCCCGATAGCGGTAATGTTCCATGCCGTAAGCCGCAAGTTTTTTCATATCGCTCCATTTATAGCTCCTGTTGTTCGGCCAGCCGCACGCCAGGAGCGCCACGGTAAAGATGCGCCCTTCGCTCTCGAGCGCCCCGACATAGCAGTATCCTGCCTGATTGGTAAATCCCGTCTTTCCGGAAAGCGCCTCCTCCATCATGCCCAGAAAGGCGTTGTGATTATCGCAATGAAAGCTCCTCGTGCCGTCCGCATCGGTAAAATCGTAGCCCAATGTGCGGGTAATCTCAAGAAACTCCTCTTTTTTCGGAGAATCCGTCACGCAGTAAGCCATGATCTTTGCCAAGTCCGCCGCCGTGGTGGAGTGAATCTTTCCCGTCTCGTTCACCGTCGCGTCCAAGCCGTTTGGCGTGATGAAATAACTGTCATAGCACCCGATATCGCGGGCTTTCTGATTCATCATGGAAGCAAAGCGCTCCACGCTGCCGCCCACGCCCTCGGCAATCACCACCGCCGCGTCGTTATGGGACTCTAACATCAGAGAATACAGCAAATCTCCCAACCGATATTTTTCGCCCGATTTTACATATAATTTCACTTTCGGCATCCCCGCCGCATAGGCGGACGCCTCCACGATCTGCTCCGGATCGCCGTACTCAAGCGCCAGAATACAGGTCATGATCTTCGTCGTGCTTGCCATAGGGAGAACGTCTTTCTCGTTTTTTCCGTAGAGCACCCGCCCTGAGTCCGCATCCATCAGGACTGCTGCCTGCGCATAGAGCTGCAGGTCATCCTTTTCTTTTTCTTCGGCATAGATTGACCGAATCGGACAACAGAACAGGGCAGCCGCTAAGACGATAGCAGCCACCCTGTAATAGTTTCGCTTCCATTGACGCTTTTTTGGACGTTCTACTCTGCCAGATTTCAAGACACGCATAAAGATTCCCGACTCTTTTTCACTCGTTAATATATATGCGCGTCTTCCTTTTGTATGACAGCATGACTCTCCGTCAGATATCCAGCTGCATCTCCACTTCGGACTCCGCCTGCTGCTTAAATTCCTCGATCTGCACGGCGGAAAGCTCCGGCAGTTCCTCGATGGATTTTACCCCGAAACTCCTAAGAAACTGCTCCGTCGTGCCAAACAAAAGCGGTCTTCCCGGCGCGTCGAGCCTGCCCACCTCGGTGATCAGTTCAAATTCCAGAAGCCTGTTGACGGCATGGTCGCAGCTTACGCCCCTTACTTTCTCGATCTCCAGCCTCGTGATGGGCTGCTTGTAGGCGATGATGGAAAGGGTCTCGAGCAGCGTGTCCGTGAGCGCGAATTTTTTCGGGGTCTTCGCGATCTTGATCAGGTACTCGTAGAGCTCGCTCTTTGTGCACATCTGCACCGCATTGTCGAGCGTCGTGAGCGCGATCCCCCGGTTTTCTTTCTGATAATCCTCCGCCATCTCGTCCAGCAGATTTTTCGTTGTTTCCTTATCTTCCTCGATCACGGCGGCAAGCCTGTCGATCTCCACGGAGTCCCCCATCGTGAACAGGATCGCTTCCAGCACCGCCTTTGCCTTGTTCTTCTCCATAATTTGTTTCCTCTTACCGCTTTATTTCATGTTCCCGTTTGTTTTCACTTCGTCCATTGATTTTGCCTGCCGTTTGTTGACTCATTTGGTCAACTGACGCTGGTAAGCTGCAGCGGTCCGTCGTCCGCCGTCTCTTTCGCCGTGATGATGATATCCGAGAAAGTGTCTTCCTGTTCGATGCCGATGCGCCCCGTCTTGATCAGTTCCAGAACCACCAGAAACGTTACGATGATCTCCATTTTACTGTGCTGCTTTTCCAGCAGTTTCCGAAAACTGAACGTTTTGTGGCTCCTCACATAGGCTTCCACATAAGTGGTCTTTAAGTCCAGATCGATCTCGTCTTTCTCGATCCTGCCGAACGTGCTTCTGACAGGGTCGATCTTGTCCTCCTGCCGCTTCATCGTCTGCTTGAAGATCTCGTGGAGTTTTTGCAGGGTCATATCCCCAATCAGTTCCTCATAGTCCACAGGCTGGCGGTAATCCGCCACTTCCGGCGGCAGCGTCGGCGGCTTGTACAGGCTTTTCTCCGCGTCCACCATGCGGTCCCGCAATTCGTAGGACATATATTTGCACATCTTGTACTCCAACAGCTTTTCCACCAGTTCCGCCCGGGGATCTTCCTCCTCCCCCTCTTCGTTTACTTCTTTCGGCAGGAGCATCCGGCACTTGATGTCAATGAGCGTGGCTGCCATCACCAGGAACTCGCTCACGACGTTCATATCCTCCGTCTCCATCTGTTTGATATAATCCAGATACTGCTCCGTGATCTCCACGATGGGGATGTCGTAAATATCCACTTTATTCTTATCGATCAGGTGTAAGAGCAGATCCAGCGGACCCTCAAACACCTCCAATTTCACAGGAATTGCCATAGCCTGTCCTCTCTCTATTTCAAAACTACTTGTCCGGCTCTAAGGTGATCACGATCAGCTCGCCCGGATTAAAGATGCGGATCGGTATCGTGTGGCTGCTTAAGCCCCGGCTCAGGATCATCGTGCTGCCATGCTCCCGGAAGATACCGCCGTCGTACTTCGGAAACAGCGTCAGGCTCGGCGAGAGCACGCCGCCAAGGATCGGCAGCCGCATGATGCCGCCGTGCACATGACCCGCCACGACAAGATCCGCCCCCCATTCTGCATACGCGTCAAAATAGACCGGATTGTGGGCGATCAGCAGTTGAAATGTCTCCCGCTCCGGCGTCCCCAGTATTTTTGTCAGATAGGCAGGCTCCATCGGCGCCCGCCTGAAATGCCGATAATAGTCCCTGTCGATCTGCGCGCCGCAGACGGTGATATTCCATGCGGGCAGATAAGCGCTCTCATTGATGAGCGGCTCGATCCCCGCCTTTTTTAAGCCCTCCATGTAGCTTTCATACATACCCGGGTACTTTTCCGGATACAGTCCCAGCCGATATTCGTGGTTTCCCATGCCGTAATAGACAGGAAAACGCGCGGCAAGGCGCTCCATCAGGGCAAGCGCGTTCCCAAAATCCGCGCCGCGCTTTGCCGTCAGCATATCGCCCGCCGCAAGAACCGCATCCGGCGCGATCTCCTCGATCGCGGAGAGCAGTCTCTCGTTCTCTCTTCCGAAAGATTTATTGTGCAGATCCGCCAGCAGGACGAGACGGCAGGGCTTTAAGACCTTTTCGGACCGGATCTCATAGGTGCGCGTCACAAAGCGGTTGCTGTCAAGAGCCGCCGAGAGCAGCCCGATCAAAATGACCACACAGATAACCGCAATGAACATCGCCGCCATAGTCCCTCCTGACATCTGCGCAGACTCGAAATGCTCCGCATTTCCCACACACACTCGCTGTAAATCTGCCGATACACGCAATATATTGTACCATACCGCCCACCATACCGCAATCAGCGAACTTTTGTTCTATCGGTTCATCAGATAGCGCAGGCACACTTTCTTACAGTAATCCCGATAGCGCGCTTTCTCGACGCCCTTTGCCGCCAGAATGGAAACGCTGCCGATGCGCGTACCGTTCAGCTTATAGACCGCCTCTCCGACGGCATCCCCCTCAGCGACGGGCGCTGTCACCACCCCCGGCAGGCTGATCTCCTTCTCGATGTCGTTTAAGTTATTTCCCGCCGTATCCAGATAGGAAAACGGGGAAGCATACACCAGATTCACCGTATCTTCCACACCGCCCTCCACTTTCTGCGACGGTAAGGGATCGCCGTTCTCATCCGTATACATCTGGCTCACACTGTACCCGTAACTTAAGAGCGACATCGCATCCTGAAAGCGGGTCTTGGGATCGGGCGCCGCCATGACCACCGCAATCAGCTCCATCCCGTCCTTATTGGCCGTAGCGGACAGGCAGTAGAGCGCCTTTGAAGTGGAACCGGTCTTTAAGCCCGTCGTCCACTCATACTGCTTCAAGAGCTTATTGGTACTGGAAAGCGTAAAGACGCTCGTGCCCCGCGCCGTCCTGTGCTCGATATCCTCCATCCAGATCTTTGTGTAATCGAAGACCTCCGGATATTTCGTGATCAGCTCCCTGGACATGATGGCAACGTCTCTTGCCGAGGAAAAATGACCGTCGGAATCCGTCAGGCCGCAGCAGTCCTCAAAATGCGTATTCTGCATCCCCAGCGCCTCCGCTTTCTCGTTCATCAGCTTGACAAACTCCGTCTCGCTTCCCGCTATGTACTCCGCCACCGCGACGCTTGCGTCGTTGCCGCTCGCAACCGCGATGCACTTGATCATGGTCTCGAGCGTCTGTGTCTCGCCCTCTTCCAAAAAGACCTGGGAACCGCCCATAGACTGCGCATACGCGCTGGTCGTCACCTCGTCCGTAAGGCGGATCCTCCCGCTCTTTAAGTGCTCAAAGATGATAAGCAGGGTCATGATCTTTGTGATGCTTGCCGGGCTCCGCTTTGTGTCCGCATCCTGCTCGCAGATCACCTGACCCGTGGACGCCTCCATCACGATATAGGAGGGCGTACCCACCTCCGGCGCCGCACTGACTGATATGGTCAATGCCATAAAAAGGGAATTTACAAGGATTCCGCTAAACAAAAGCCATAGTACGATCCGTTTCTTTCCTGTCCGCAAACGAAATCACCCCCAAGGGTTCTTATTACCTATAGGTATGCGGATGCGCACATAAAAAGAACAGGCCGTTCGACCTGTTCCCGATAAGCTTAGTTATACTTGCGCTTTCTTGCCGCTTCAGACTTTTTCTTACGTCTTACGCTGGGCTTCTCGTAATGCTCCCTCTTACGAATCTCCTGCTGGATCCCCGCCTTTGCGCAGCTTCTTTTGAAGCGGCGTAACGCGCTGTCCAGAGTCTCGTTTTCTTTTACGATAACGTTTGACATTCCGCACCTGACCTCCCTTCAGTCCCCGAGTATTTCGACTGATTGGGTTATTTGCGTGTTTTCACACAACTCAAATTATACCACATTTTAGATGTGCGTCAACCGAAAAATGGAAAATAATTATTTTTTTATTTCAACTGCTCCGCCAGCACTTTCGCACACGCTGCGACCGCCTCGTCCATGCCCGCAGGGTTTTTACCGCCCGCCTGCGCCATGTTCGGTCTGCCGCCTCCGCCGCCGCCAACAAGAGCCGCGATCCCTTTGATGAGATTGCCCGCATGCGCGCCCTTATGGATCGCGCCGTCCGCAGCCATCGCAATCAGGTTCACCTTGCCCTCTTTCTCGGAAAGCAGCACCACCACGCCGTCGGCGATCTTTTCTTTCAGCTGGTCGCCCAACTCGCGCAGACCGTTCATATCGACGCCCGACACTTTGGCTGCAAGGAGCTTCACGCCCTTGACTTCCTGCACCTGATCGGTCACATCGCCCAGCGCGTCTTTCGCCGCCTTGCTCTTTAAGGAGTCGTTCTCGCTCTGCAGGGCTTTCAGTTCCGCCATCAGATGGGAAAGTCGGGAAACCAGTTCCGCCGGAGCCGTCTTTACGATCGCTGCCGCCTCCGTAAGTTCCTGCTCCACTTTTGCATAATATGCCAGCACGCCGTTTCCGGTCAGCGCCTCGATCCTCCGCACGCCGGCAGCTACGCCGCTCTCCGATACGATCTTGAACAGGCGCACTTCTCCTGTATTTGCCACATGGGTGCCGCCGCAGAGTTCTGTGGAAAAATCCCCCATTTTGACCACGCGCACCGTCTCGCCGTACTTTTCCCCGAACAGCGCCATAGCCCCTGTCTTTTTCGCCTCTTCTAAAGACATCTCCTCCGTCACCACCGGCAGGGAAAGCCCGATCTGCTCATTGACGATCCGTTCGGTCTTTTCCAGCTCCTCTTTCGTCATCGCGCAAGAATGGCTGAAATCAAAGCGGAGCCTGTCTTCGCTCACAAAGGATCCCGCCTGCTCCACATGATCGCCCAAAACGATGCGCAGCGCCTTTTGCAGAAGATGGGTCGCGCTGTGGTTTTTACAGGTATCGCCGCGTCTTGCTGCCCCGACTTCCAAAAGCGCCGTATCTCCGGTCTTGATGCTTCCCTTTGTCACTTTGCCGACATGCCCGATCCGGTTTCCGGGGAGTTTGACGGTATCTTCCACGACAAACGTGCTCCCGCCACAGGAAATGACACCCGTGTCAGCACACTGACCGCCCATCGTCGCATAAAACGGCGTCTTTTCCGCAATGATCGTTCCCTCTTCTCCCTCGTTCAGAACATTCTTCCACGCAGCTCCGTCCGTGATGGCAAAGATCTGACTCTCCGCTGTCAGGCTCTCATACCCAACGAATGTGCTGCCAACGGAAGCGTCCAGGCTCTCGTAAAGCGCCGCATTCCCCTCGGAAAGCTTCGCCTCGAAATTCTGGTTCTCCCGCGCTTTCTGCTTCTGCTCCTCCATCGCCTTTGCGAAGCCCTCTTCATCGACGTTAAGCCCCTCTTCCTGCGCCATTTCCACAGTCAGTTCGATGGGGAAGCCAAAGGTATCATACAGGTAAAAGGCTGATCTGCCGTCGATCCCGCCGGAGTTTTCCTTTTTCTTCGCTTCGAGGATCTTTCGGAATTCTTTCATGCCGTTTTCCAGCGTCCCCTCAAAGCGCTCGATCTCCCTCTGTAACTCCGTGAGCACAAATTCTTTGTTTTCTTTCAGGCGGGGATAGCTCTCCGCATAGATCTCGTCAATAAAGAGTTCCGCCACCTTTACGATATGGTCCTTGCCAAGACCAAGTGTCTTTCCGTGTCTGACCGCACGGCGGATCAGGCGGCGCAGCACATAGCCTGCCCCCACATTGGAGGGTAAGAGCCTTGCCTCATCCCCGATCAGCATGACGCTCGTGCGGATATGATCCGCGAGGATCCGCATAGATCTTGTCAGTTTTTCGTCCTGCTCGTATTTCGTCCCCGATTCTTTCTCGATATAGGCGATCACCGGCGCAAACAGGTCGATCCGATAGACGTCTCTCGCCCCGTTTAAGAACGCCAGAATGCGCTCCAGTCCCCATCCCGTATCCACGTTTTTCTGCGCAAGCGGCGTCAGGCTCCCGTCCTGATGCTTCTCGTACTGCATGAAGACGTCGTTTCCCAGTTCCGTGTACTTTCCGCAGCTGCATCCCGGTCCGCAGTCGGGTCCGCAGTCCGCACGGTCGTCCACATAGAACATCTCGCTGTCAGGGCCGCAGGGACCGTATTCCAAGCCCCACCAGTTATCTTCCGCCGGCAGGTAATAGATATTTTCTTTCCTGAAACCGGAAGCGATGCGGTACTGTGCGCCCTCCTCGTCCCTGGGCGCGTTTTCGTCCCCGGCAAAGACGGTCGCCGCCAGGTGATCCGCATCAAAGCCGAACACCTGCGTCAACAGCTCAAAACTCCACTTGCAGCGCTCCTCCTTGAAATAATCTCCCAGACTCCAGCTTCCCATCATCTCAAAAAAGGTCACATGGCTCTTGTCGCCCACCGAGTCGATATCGTTCGTGCGCACACAGCCCTGCACGTTACAGAGCCTCGTCCCCAAAGGGTGCTTGCGCCCCAAAAGATAGGGCATTAACGGCTGCATGCCTGCCACGTTAAAGAGAACGCCCGTAGAACCGTCAGACACCAGCGAAACCGCCCCCACATCCACATGACCGCGTTCAATATAAAACTGCTTCCAGGTCTTTCTCAACTCATCCGAAGTAAATTGTCTCATTGGTACCTCCCTGTCGGAGCGTTTTTTGCGAAGACACGCGAGCAGAATTTCAAATTCTGCTCTGCGATTTTGAGTTTGTGGCTCCGACACAAACTCACGATTGAAAAATAAGGTCATCAGACTTATTTTTCAATCTGCTTTCCTCGTTCCCGCCTAGAACATAAACTTATCCGCAAAGTAAGCGTCAAGCTGCTCGATCGCCACCCGCTCCTGCTCCATAGAGTCGCGGAAGCGCACGGTCACGCAGTTGTCCGTCTCGGAATCAAAATCGTAGGTCACGCAGAACGGCGTGCCGATCTCGTCCTGACGGCGGTAACGCTTGCCGATATTGCCCCTGTCGTCAAACTCACAGTTATACTTTTTCGAAAGCTGGGCAAAAATCTTCTCCGCGCCCTCATTCAGTTTTTTGGAAAGGGGCAGCACGCCGATCTTGACAGGCGCAAGCGCGGGATGGAAATGCAGCACGGTGCGCATATCCCCCTCGCCCAAATCCTCCTCGTCATACGCGCCGCAGAGCACCGCCAGGAACAGCCGCTCCACGCCGAGCGAAGGCTCGATCACATAAGGTATATATTTCTCATTCTTTGTATCGTCAAAGTAAGTCAGATCCTCGCCGGAAGTATTCTGGTGCTGCGTCAGGTCGTAGTCCGTCCTGTCAGCGATGCCCCAGAGCTCGCCCCAGCCGAAAGGGAACAAGAACTCGATATCCGTCGTCGCCTTAGAGTAGAAAGAAAGTTCCTCCGGATCGTGGTCGCGCACCCGCATCTCCTCCTCCTTCATGCCGAGGCTCTTAAGGAAGTCGATACAGTATTTCTTCCAGTAAGCGAACCATTCCAGATCGGTGTCCGGCTCGCAGAAAAATTCCATCTCCATCTGCTCAAACTCCCGCACGCGGAAGATAAAGTTTCCGGGCGTGATCTCGTTGCGGAAGGATTTTCCCACCTGACAGATGCCAAAGGGAATCTTCTTGCGGGAAGTCCGCTGCACGTTCTTGAAATTCACAAAGATGCCCTGCGCGGTCTCGGGGCGCAGATACACCGTATTCTTCGCGTCCTCCGTCACGCCCTGAAAGGTCTTGAACATCAGGTTGAACTGCCGGATATCGGTAAAATTATGTTTGCCGCAGGTCGGGCAGGGAATGTTATGTTCTTCGACAAAATCCTTCATCTGCTGCTGGCTCCAGCCATCCACGGAAGATTCGAGCGTCATGCCCTTTTCCGCCACATAGTCCTCAATGATCTTGTCCGCGCGGAAACGCTCGTGGCACTCCTTACAGTCCATCAGCGGATCGGAAAAGCTGCCCAGATGCCCGCTCGCCACCCAGGTCTGCGGATTCATGAGGATCGCGCAGTCCACGCCGACATTGTAGGGGCTTTCCATGACAAACTTCTGCCACCACGCCTTTTTGATGTTATTTTTCAGTTCTACGCCGAGATTTCCAAAATCCCAAGTGTTCGCCAGCCCCCCGTAAATCTCGGAACCGGGGTAAACAAACCCCCTCGCCTTAGACAACGCTACGATTTTCTCCATTGTTTTTTCCATATTTTCCTCCTTGTCAGAGCAATTTATTGCGATGACACGCGTCGAGAATATCAGATTCTCGACTGCGATTCCGAGTTTGTGACTTTGGCACAAACTCGTGATTGAAAAATCAGTGCATCAGCATGATTTTTCAATCTATCCTCCGCCATGGCAAACTATTGTCATTCATATATGATGTAAGAGAGCGCACGCGCCCCCTCCTCGTCCTGATTGCTGATCTTCACGCTCTTTTTCCCCACGAACGTCACTTCCTGCCCGCTGTGCGCGCTCTGGTTCGTGTAGAGCGTCTTCCCCGGCAGATTGACCAGGATCTCCTCCCCGCTCTTTGTCTCCAGAACGACGAGATTCTTTTTCTCCTGCTCTTCCATAAAACCGATCTCTACCGCCTGACCGTCCATTGAAACAAAAGGAACCGCCTCCAGTTCGTACCCGTCCGCCGCCGCGTTCTCCAAAGTTCCAATATACAACATTCTGTTGTTAAACCCACTGTAATCTTCCGCTGAGACATAGCCGAAATCCATGATGATGCTGCCGCCTTTCTCCTCCACAGCATTGAGGACGACGCTTCCCTCTCTGCCGCCCGCGCAGTATTCCTCCACGCGCGACGCCGCAAAGTTTTCCAGATCAGCTGTCTCGATCTGATAATAATTCTGATCGGTCTTTCCCACGATACGATGCGTGATCTCCCCCGCTTTGTTGAAAGAGAGAGAGGAAATCTCCGGCGCTTCCTCCTGCCCGCAGCAAGTCAGTCCCAGAATCATGATCGGCAGTATGAGTACAGTCACAAGCTTCCGCATACGGTTTCCTTTCTATATTGATGACTTTTGGCGTTTGCGAAACGCATCTCAACGTTTGCTGATTTTGCAAATAACACAACCATAAGCAGACCCTTGAAGAGCGTCAGCGCTTAACGAGGTTTGGAGTTGCATTACAACTCCCGAGTTTAGCGTCTGTTACGCTCGGAACGGAGCGCAAGCGCGTCTGCGTTGGTTATGCTATTTACAAAATTTCAACAATCAATAAAGGCGTTTCGCAATCGCCTGTTACATTGTATTATAGATTTTCCACAATTTCAAGACTTTTCATCGGACGGTCGATGGAGTGCGCGCGGCACGTAGCCGCGATCTCTCCAAGCTGTGCCAAAACCTGCGGCGTCACGGTGAATGTGTAAAGTTTCTCAATGCCGGACGACGCTATGTAAGAGACCGCGTAACGCGTGGACTCATCCCACTTCTCCCCCTCGGGGATCCCGGGAAACTCTCCGTTTATCACCACCGCCTTGATCTCAAAGACGTAGCGGACCAGCATATGGGAAAGCCCCTCGTGCATGAGCGCGCGAAGGGACTGGTAGAGGAGTTTTAAAAACTCCTTTTCGTCGTTGTTCTCTCTCGTGAAATAATCCATGACTTCCAGAAAGTACATCCCGTAGAAAGCGCTCTCGTAATCCTCCCGCAGACCCTCGAAGTAATTGGAGATATCCGCCTCCGTCAGATTGTAGGACGTCCTTCCCTCATAAAGCTTAAAAGTGCCGAAGCAGAACGGATTCGTTGCCGCAACAAGTTTGCTGTTCGGCTTTCTCGCCCCTCTTGCGAAAGCGGCGATCTTCCCTCTCTCTTTCGTGAGCAGAACGACTCTCCTGTCGTAGTCGCCCATCGGTTCAGCTTTCAAGACCATCCCTGTAAGCTCCGTGACCTCCTGCATCAAACTCCTCCCCGGACGCTGCCTCCGCTTCCCTTTCCTCTTCTCTTACGGCATTTTTGTATGCCAGAAAATCCTCGATCTTTCCCGTCGCCATAAACTGCTCCCAGTAACTTAAATCCTTCATCTTACGCCCCCTGTTTCCCGCCTTATCTCTGTCCCAAAACTTAGGGTGCGCAGATGCGCCTTTTTCTATTCTGTCTCCCGGGGATCGTAGCCAAAATTTTTCAGTTGGAAATCGCTGTCGCGCCAGTCCTTTTTCACTTTCACCCAGAGTTTCAGATTCACCTGGCTCTCCACCAGTTCCTCAATATCCTTTCTCGCCAGGGAACCGATCTTTTTTAACATCGCGCCCTGTTTGCCGATGATGATCCCCTTGTGGGATTCCCGTTCACAGATGATGGTCGCCTCGATATCCACAAGCTTTTTCCTCGACTTCATCTGCTCGATCACAACGGCGACGCCATGTGGGATTTCATCTTCCAAACAGCGCAATGCCTTCTCCCGAATCAGTTCCGCCGCGATCTGCCGCATGGGCTGATCCGTCACCGTGTCCTCGTCGTAGAACGGCTCCCCGTAAGGGAGGTACTGAAAGATGCAGTCGATCAGCGTCTGCATACCGTCCTTTTTCAGGGCGGACACGGGCACGATCTCCGCAAAGTCAAGCTCTTTGCGGTAGGCGTCGATATAGGTGAGGATCAGTTCTTTCTTCACGGTGTCAATCTTATTGATCACTAGAATAACAGGTGTTTTTGTTTTTTTCAACTGTTCGATGATATGCCGCTCGCCCGCGCCTATGTAATCGGTCGGCTCCACCAGCCACAGGATCACGTCCACTTCGGAAAATGTGCTCTCCGCTGCGTTCACCATATAATCCCCCAGCTTATTTTTCGCCTTGTGGATGCCCGGCGTATCCAAAAACACGATCTGCCCCGCCTCGCAGGTATACACGGTGCGGATGCGGTTTCTGGTAGTCTGCGGTTTCTTTGACGTGATGGCGATCTTCTGTCCGATCAGCGCGTTCATCAGCGTCGATTTTCCCACGTTCGGTCTGCCGACCAGCGCGGCAAAGCCGCTCTTTAGCTGTTTTTCCATAACACCCGTTACTCCTGTTCTCCGTTCTCCGGCTGCTTCCCGTTCTCCGGCTGTTCTTCGTCTTCCGTTTCTTCCCCGTCCGCTGCCGCTTTCCGGTCCCGTTTCCGCATCTTATGCTTTTTCCACGCTTTCCACAGGATGCGCAGGACAAGTACCGCCGCCGCGATCAGCACAATGCCCAGAACAATGTAGGGAATGTCGATCACGAAGCCGATCGCAAGATTCTGAATGCCGATGCCGATATCCGTAAGGCTCTTCCTAAAGCCGTTCCCGATCCGCTGCCATACGGTAGCCGTCTGCGTCGGCGTATACTGCCGCACCTCCTCGATCGAGAGGTATACCGTGCTGTAGTCGATCTGATTGTCATAGGTGCGCAGTCTCGACTCCATGCTCTCAAGCTGGTAACGCACCTCGGAAAGCCGTCCCTCGATGCTGATGATATCTTCCACGCTCTCCGCCTGTTCCAGGAGTTCCAGCAGTCTGTCCTGCTCCGTGAGCAGCGCCTTTTTGTGGCTTTCCAGATCCACATACTGTAAGGTCACATCCTCCACGTTCTCGGAGCGGCTGGTCACATTCGTCTGCTCGCCCACCATGGACAAAAATCCGTCCAGCTTCTCTTTCGGCACGCGGGCGGTCAGGTTTGCACAGCGCTGTTTGACTTGTCGATCTTCCACATAATAGCTGTTCACATCGTAGACGGAAATGCTCTCTATGTAGCCGCCGAGCGCTTCCACCTGACTTTGCAGCGTAGGCACCAGCGTGTCAAACGCCTCGGTCTCCGCATTGATGTTCACCGTCTTGATCAGCTTCCGCTCCGTGGAGACAGACGCCTCCTCCTGCTCGTAAGCTTCCGCGCTCTGCGGTTCCGGCGCATACCCGGCTTCCTCTGCCGCCGCCTCCGCTTCGGCGTACTCATACGTCTGGTTTGCAGTCATCACGCCGCCCGCATCTGCCGCCGTATCATAGGTAGCGCTCTCCGCCGACATTTCGTAAGTATTCTTGCCTGCACTGCCGCAACCGGCAATAACACTTGTTATTGATACAGCTGCCACAAGCACGCGCAGGCGATTTCCCGTTCTTCCGTTTACTTTTCTCTTATTCATAATCGTTCCTCCCTTTCCCGAAAGCATTTGTATCCGCTTTTCCGCTTCTGTACAAAATACCTTTCGTCGAAAGAAAAAGTTGCATCGCAATTAAACAACGGATGTATTTTAATGAATCAAATATTCCAGCGAGCCGAAACGCTCTTTCTGCTCCTTGATCTTCTCCTCATTGCCCACCACGCACAGGCAGTCGTCTTCCATAAAGGCGCGGATGTAAGCAGCAAGTCCCCGGATCGTCTTCTGGTCGGCGGACAGCAGTTCATCGCGCTCCCGCTGCACCCGCTCTTCGGAAAAGCCCGTCAGATACCCCGCCAGCGAATAAGTGCCGTACGCCTGCGGCGTCATGGGCGTATCCAGAGCGCTGACCGCCCCGATGATATACTGCGTCATGGTGCGCTCGTCCACGGTAAATCCCTCCACAAAGTCCGCCGCTTTCTCGTAGACCTCGATCGTCTTTTCCAGATTCGGATCCCGGTAGGAGACAAAATAACTCTCTCCGGTCTTTCCAAACTGGCACATGCAGCCGTAAGCGCCGCCTTTCACGCGCACCTGCATCCAGAGATATTCGTAGCTCATCACCACTTTCAGCGCCCGCAGCGCCCCCGTGTAGGAAAGCCCTTTATTCGCATAGTTGCCCGCCCTGCACACATACTGGATCTGCGCGGCGCTCATCAGGCCCTCGTTCTTCTTTTCCGGCTTCGGCTCACAGGGCGCGCCCTGCACCGGCTCCCGATAAAGCTTGTCTTTCAGGCTCTCGATCAAAGGCTCGATCCCCGCAAGACCCTTGCGCTCCGCCGTATAGTCCACCATCAGATTTTCCCGCCGGAAGATATAACGCACCAGCCGTTCCATCTTCTCGGAAAGTTCCTGTTTTTTGTTGTCGAAATCCTGTTCCAGTTCCTCCAACAGCCGATAAAAGGAAAGACCGTTCACGCGGTCCATCAGCCACGCCTGCTTCGACAGATAGGAAAGCGCATGCCCCGCCGCCAGCGAATGCCCGGCGGACATCATCTGCGCCTGCTTGTCGGAGCGGTTCTCCGCCACCAGTTCGAGCAGTCTTTTCTCATTTACATAGACCGATTCAGTCAATATCTCCTCCGCCAGCGCAAACGCTTTCGGCAGATTCTCGTACAGTGTCTTCACCTTGAGGTCGAAAGTCAGCCGATAGCTTCCCAGATCGTCTGCACTGGTATAGACATTCACCGCCGGCGCGATGCCGCCCGTCTGCAAATGGATCTCGTTGTACAGTTCGCTGTACGAGCGTTTCTCCGTATCCACCAGACCGATCATCACCTGCAGCAGCCCCACATAAGGGAAAAGCTCCTCCGGCACCTGTTTCAGATCAAAGAGAAACCGCAGATAGCCGATGCCGTTCGTGTAGACCTCGTGATACAAAAGCGTGGTATCCCCCGCCTTTTTCTCCTCGTTTTTGTAGCCGCGCGCACATTTTCCGATATCTTCTCGGGAAAGGAGCGGGATCTTTGCCAGATCCTCCGGTCGATCCGGCGTCTCCTGATAAGCGGCAAGCGCTTTTGTCTCTTCAATAACACTTGTTATTTCTTCTTCGGACATGGCTTCCTTTTTCGCCGCAAGACGCCCCGCCAGCGCTTTCTCCTTTTTCCCGGTCAACCCTTTCACCGGACGCACGACCACGATGCTCTTGTGCGGATTTTCCAGCACAAGATCCCGCAGAAGCTCCTCGTAATAGGAGGTCTCCACTTCCTGCTTGAGGATCCCGTAAGTCTCCCCCAGCTCCAGATAGTCAAAGGGTCTGTTCTCGTCATAAAGCCATGTCTCAAACATCTGTAAGCCGTACATCAGCCCTTTCGGATAAGAACCGTAGTCCGCCTCTCTGTAGGCAAACTCGTCATGATTCAGCGCCGCCGCCAGCGCCTTTTTCTCGACGCCGTCATTGACAAGCGACGTAAAAGTCTCCTCGATGATGCGCACAAAGTCATCCCGCTGCTCCCGCTCCGCGTTCTTTGCCACGATGGAAAAATAGGGCTGTTTCACATCCGCCTCGCAGAAACTGCTGATATCCGTGCCGATCCCCGCATCCAACAGGGCTTTCCGCACGGGTGCGCCCGGCGCGCCGACCACCGCATCCGCCAGCGCCTGAAAGCCGCGGTTCACCTTGCCGGAAAGGGCTTCCCCCAGACAGACATTGTAGGACAGATAGGTGTTTGCCGCCTCCGATTCGCTCTCCATGATGGGATACTCTTTCTCCACCACCGCCGTTTCCCGAAAAGCAGGCTCCGACAAAAGCGCGGAATCCACGGAGAGCGCCTCATACTTTGACAGATATTCTCTGTCGATATAGTCTAATTTCTCCTCCATATCCATATCGCCGTAGAGATAGAGATAGCTGTTGGAGGGATGGTAGTATTTTCTGTGAAACTCCAAAAAGCCCTCGTAGGTCAGTTCCGGAATCACGTCGGGATCGCCGCCCGACTCTACCCCGTAAGAGGTGTGGGGGTAGAGGGAATTCATAATCTCCCGGTACAGCACGTCGTCAGGGGAGGAAAAAGCACCTTTCATCTCATTGTAGACCACGCCGTTGATCGTCAGATCGTCGTCTTTGTCCGAAAGCTCATAGTGCCAGCCCTCCTGTTGGAAGATCTTCTCTTCGCGGTAGATGTTCGGATGAAACACCGCATCCAGATACACGTCCATCAGATTCTGAAAATCCTTGTCATTGCAGCTCGCCACCGGATAGACCGTCTTGTCGGGATACGTCATAGCGTTTAAGAATGTATTTAAGGAACCTTTCGCCAGCTCGATGAAAGGATCTTTGATCGGGTATTTCTCGGAACCGCACAGCACCGTGTGCTCGATGATGTGCGCAACCCCCGTGCTGTCTTTCGGGGGCGTGCGGAAACCGATGTAGAACACTTTGTTCTCATCATCATTGGAAAGAAGCGCCACCCGCGCTCCCGTCTTTTTATGCTTTAAGAGATACCCGTCCGATCTCAGTTCTTCGATCCGCTGCCTCCCCAAAATCGTATATGCTTCCATCTTTTCTAAATTCATGCTCGTCCTTCTCCTCTGCCCACATTATTAGATGTATGCGAAACGCTTCAAAGCGCTGAAATAATTGTGCAAATAGTATAATCATAAGCAGACCCTTGCAGAACGTTGGTACTTGACGAGGTTTGGAGTTGCACGGCAACTCCCGAGTCTAGTACCACTACGTTCGGAATGGAGCGCAAGCGCGTCTGCGTTGATTATACTATTTGTACAATATCATTAACCATAAATGCGTTTCGCGATTATTTAATAGTATATCACCCTTTGGTAAAATTATCTACCGCAACCCGTAGACGCCCACACTAAGCCGCTCTTTTCCCTTTTTGCTGACGCCGCCCGCTCCGTAAAAGATAAATTTTCCGAACCCCCGCACGGTGACGGCGTCGCCCTCTTTCAACTGCCGTCCTTCATTCTCTGCAAGGATCCCGTTGACAAAGATCCGCCCCGTGCGGAACAGCTCCTGACTGTCGCTGCGCGAAAGGTGGTAAAGTTTTGCGATCACGCCGTCTGTCCTGGCGGATGCGGCGGTAAGCGTGATCCGCTCCGGCTCTGCGCCCTGCAGAGCCAGTTCCCCCTCCTCCCGCTTGCATGCCACGTTCGTGTGCCGGACCCGCTCCAGATTCTCCATGAGATATCCGGCAATGTTCTCATGGCAGAACAACAGCGCGCCACGCTCCTTGTCGGCGTCCACGAACAGATCGCCCACGACGTCCCGCTCGATCCCCAGATTCATGACCGCCCCGAGAAAGTCACGGTGCGTGAGGTTTTCCGCAAATTTCGGCGTTTTCGGGAATATCCTCACCGCCGCGATGGGAAACGCCTCCTCGTAGCCCGGATCTCCGAAACGGATGATCTTCCGCTCGCACAGGGGCGACCCGCCCTCCATCCGGCAGCCAGCATACGCTGTTTCCCGCTCCACCGCATAGTAAGCCTGCTGTTCAGCAAGCCCCAAAAACGGCGTATAGGTATAGCAGTTTCTCGTATATGCCTTATCCGCAAGCTCGATCAGACGGTTCTTTAACTGCTGTAAGTCTTTTCCCTCTGTGACTGCCATGATTTCCTCCGCTTAAAATGGAATCAGGGCTATGTCGCCATAGCCCCCCCCCCTTGCATACCTATTCTAACAAATCCTTTCCCAATTTCCATCTATTACATAAACTTTTTCTGTTTTGTCCGTGTGCCAATATTATATGCGTTTTGAAATTTTTATTCAATAGTCTTCTCCTGTAAATACCGTACGGCAGCCTCCAAATCCATCACATGCTCTGCGAATTCCCCTTCGTACTCCAGCGGCCTGCTGGTTCTGACCAGAATTTCTTTATATTGCGACGGCGTGAGAGTATGATCAATTTCCATTAAAAGCGCAACACCGCCCGCCGTAACTACCGACATAGAAGAAACCGATGTAAACAGCTGCGATTTATATGTTTTGTCAAAATCTGCCTGTATAACCGCATCTGTATAATCATTCAAAAACAGCGTATTATAATCGTATGGAAAAATATTGATATCCGCTGCTCTTTGATAATATTCCTCACCCGTCTCACTCCAAATACCCCATGGAAGTATATTATCAGGATTGTCATAATGAATAAAGGTAGTTACAATGCCGCTTTCAATCGCTTTATTTACCGCCTCATCAAAACGTGGACGGTTTTGATCGGATAGCTGCTCATGCGAAAGTGTGAGAATATCAATCTCCTTTTCCATCGCCCAATCGATTGCCTCGATCATAGCATCCACCCACGCATCTTCACTATCCGGACAATAGGTCCCCAGCGCATATACAGATACATCCGGCGCTATCTCCTTCAATGTCTGCGCCATCCAGAATCCATGTTCCGCAGTATGGTTAAAATTATCCTCATGATAACTGTAAGTTGTAAAATCCCTGCCGCCAGCATAAAGCCCACCATAATCGGCAAAAGCAAATCCCCAGTCTAAAATTCCCACCTTGACGTCCTTTCCTGTACTAATCTCCTGCGCCTTTTTTACGTTATGGATAGAATCATAAGTTTCCCTCAAATTAACATCTGGAAAATGAATATTCCAAATTCGATTACGGGAAAAACGATAGAGCAGATAAACATTGCCCGCCATTGAAATAACCAAAGTTACTATCAATAGAATAATTCCTGCCCTTTTCCCTTTTCTTCTCATATCGTCCTCCCACACTTTACTATGTTTGACTGCATTCACTACCATTCTCATTCATAGTAAACTGCATTTCTTAAAAAAATAACGATATGATTCTTAAGGAAAACTTAACCTATTTCACAACCCGTTCGATCACACAGCTGTGCGGTTTATTTTTCTCATTTCTGCAAATGCTCTTTTCAGTTTGACCTCGATTGAAATCAATCCACTCTATAAATTTTTATCGCATAAGCTCTGGATTTCTGCTAAATCAGTCTGCATTCGATTCCTCAAACAGTATTTTCATGTAATCCATCTTTTCCATAATGATTCTGATCACTTCGATATAACTGTCATTCACGCGATAAAAGGCTTTATATTTTTTGAAATGAACAACATAAAAACCGGTAAAGAGCCCTTTGTATAAAAGCGGTACCCCGGAAAGCGGAAATTGTTTTTTCTTTTCCATCTCTTCCATAAAATCATTCACATACCGATCTGCAACATCAGGCTCTTTCGACGCCTCATACACACCATCCCATACTGCATCCATATCGCGTATTGCTTCCGGTGTATAACGGATTCTGTATTCTATCATCAGCTATTCCTTCTGTGCTTGAAATGATTACGGAAATCCTCTTCCGAAATCCAGCCTTCCTCTTCTGCGGAGCGGATACCGGCATTCAGCTCACACATCAACTGAATCATAGCCTCCGCTTTCTGGAAGTTTTCCTCATCCTTCATATCCCGGATACTGTATACGCCGTGTCCGTTCCGTGTTAAATATACAGGCGAACCGACAGATACTTTTTCCAAAACAGTGCCATAATTTCTCAAATCCGAAACAGGTGCAATTGTCAGCATATCACCACAACCTTTCCATAAAACTGATACAATTATCATAACATAGTCTATCCGTTCGTTCAACAGAAGATTCGATGAATTTTTCGAAAAATGATATGACCGTATATGGAATGAGCGGATCGGGAAGGCGTTTCCCGTTCAAATTGAGTGGTACCGCGATAATAACTTCTGTTTATTACCGTCTCAAGCATCGGCTTGGGATGGTTTTTTTTATTTATTAAATTTTTTAGAGGAGGACACGATTATGAAAAAGAAAACTCTGACCCTGTTACTGGCAGCGGCTGTTACGGCTTCTGCCCTCACGGGCTGCGGCGCAGGCGCTGACAATGCAGGCGCAGGCAGTACGAATGCGGACACAGCCGCCAACACAAACACAGATGCGGACGCTGACACAAGCGACGCGGATACAGACGCGGAAAGCGAATCTGCAACGCCCGTAGAAAATGGCGCTGCCGCCAGAGCTTCTTACAAGGTGGGCATCGTCCAGTATGTAGACGACGCATCCTTAAACCAGATCGTCGCCGCAGTACAGGAAGAGCTGGACAAAAAGAGCGCAGAGCTGGGCGTCACTTTCTATATATAAGGATTACACCTACAACGGGCAGGCGGACGCCACCACCATGAACCAGATCGCAACCGATCTGATCGCTTCTGAAGTAGATATCATCGTCCCGGTGGCAACGCCCACCGCCATGGTCATGCAGAACGCCACCGCGGAAAATGAGCGGGCGGACGGCTCCCTGATCCCGGTGGTCTTCTCCGCGGTATCCGACCCCGTAAGCGCAGGGCTGGTGGCTTCCATGGACGCGCCCGGCTCCAACATCACCGGCACCTCGGACGCCCTGATCGCCGGCGGTGTGGAAGCTGTATTTACCCCCACTGACAACAATGTCATGACGGCGGAACTGGCCATCTATGAAAAGTTCATCGACGCAAAGGTGCCCCACTACGCCGGTGCAGATTCCTTTGCCTTAAACGGCGCATTCCTGGGCTACGGCGTAAACTATGTAGAGCTTGGCACCGCCACCGCCGATATGGTAGTCGAAATTCTGGCAAACGGCGCAGATCCCGCTTCCATGCCGGTACAGACCATGGACAACGGCATTGCCACCGTCAACACGGAGACCGCCGAAGCCATCGGCCTTGACTACAGTATAAGTGATCGGGCATCTCTTTCAGGATCCCTTAAAGGGAACGGCGCCCCATATGACGATCGAAGAAAATATGGCGCTCGCCTATCTGCGGGCTTCCACCGCCAGTCACGCTTATTTCAGCCGCATCAGCGCCAAGGAAAAGGCAAAATTCCGGGAGCAGCTCGCTCTCCTTCACATGGGACTGGAAGACCGGATGAAACAGCCGGTAGGGCTTCTCTCCGGCGGACAGAGGCAGGCGCTCACGCTGCTGATGCGACCATGGTAACCCCAAAGATCCTGCTCCTCGACGAACACACCGCCGCCCTGGATCCCGCTACGGCAGATCAGGTACTCGCCCTCACGAAACAGATCATCGCCGACCGACGGATCACCTGCCTGATGGTCACGCACAATATGAGCCAGGCGCTTTCGCTGGGAAACCGAACGCTGATGATGGACGGCGGGCGCATCGTATTCCACGCCTCCGGGGAAGAACGAAAAAAGCTGACCATAGAAGACCTGCTCGCCGAATTTCGAAAAAACGCCGGCAGGCAGATGGATAATGACAGGATATTATTATCCTGAAAGAAAGAGCAGGCGAAAGACATAGTGCCCATCGCCTGCTCAGTGTAAAAGGGGAATTTTACAGCTCTTATAATACCAGAGATTTCTGTCGAATGCAAGTATAAATTGTTAAAAATCGCAATTATTTTTTTCTGCAAGGCATCGCGCCGCCAAAACCCGCTTAAACACTGAATCCCATGAGCGCCAGCTTCGAGATGGCAAGTTCCTGAATTACGACGCCGCTCGCCTTTTTTCGCGCCAGATTCATGTCCACAAAGTCTGATAGTTTACATAACTCCGTCTCGTAACCCGTCTTCTTTTTCCCGAACAGACTTTTCTTCTCCGCCAGAATGCTGATCTTCACTTTGGCTTTCAACTGTTCGTAAGTCCTGTAGGAAAACTGCTCCCGTGTCATATAGTAAAGCTGGCTCTCCAGCGTCGTCTCCGGGTCGGTATCTTTCAGGATATAGTGCTCGACGATGCTCTTATACTTAAAGTTCACCATCTCATCTTTCAGGATCTCCGCGTAGCTCAACTTCGCGCCCAGATAAATGTTCCCCGCATCCTGCATGAAATATTTATAATCCCGATTTTCTGTCTCCATGTGTGTTACTCCACCATTATTGATTCGATCTTGCCGCCGCTGATGCGCACGGCGTCCTCGATCGCCTTTCGCGAAAGCCCCGATTCCGCCATCAGCTCCTCCACCGTCACTTTCCTGCGCAGCTCTTCCTGCAGGGCGTTCGCCGCATCCGCCACCTTGTTTACTTTGGCGGCGATCTTCTGATCGCTCTTTTCTTCCGCCGCGCTTGCCGCGATGCTCTCCTCCATAGCGTCCATCATCATCCGGACAAGCATTCCCTGTACCTCGTCCGCATGTTCCAGCGCGCCCAGCATGGTAACGCCCAGAGACAGCGCCACATTCCCCTCTCCGATCAGATCCTCTAAGCCCACGCCCTGCCCGGTGTAGAGTTTGGCAATCTGCGGCACTTCAGGCAGCATCAGCTCCGTCAGCCGCTTTGCGGCGTCCGCATCCCCCGCCATGGCGGAAAGGGTGATCGCCTCCCGCTCTCCATCTGTCACTTCCGGGAGCGCTCCGACCGCCTCCAGATAGGATTCCAGATAGTTCCGCTCCTCGTCCTCTAAAAACGCGTCTGCATCCGCCGGCTCGTCCACGCCGATCTTACTTTGCCGCAGATAGTCATAGACCATCTCCATCTGCTCCGCAGAAAGAGAAAGCGATAAAAACGCTTCCTCCACCTCCGCTTTTGTTATAAAATTCTGCCGGGATCTGGCTTTTCTCTTTACCTCCTCCAGCGTTTTGGCAAATTCGATTTCCCGATTCATACCGCTCTCCATCTTTTCACAACCGCAGGACGACCGCGCCTTTTAATAACGCGCGTTATTTCTTTTCTCTACACACTAGTCCTGTCGCTTAATGTGCGTGTGGGTATAGAGATGCTCTTCGCAATACTCATAGTTTCCGTCGCACTTGGAGCAGAACCGGAACTGCATCTGCGGGCTGTCCACTTCCGTCCTGCCGCAGATGGCGCACTTGTGCTTCGTGATGCCCGTATTCCTGCGCACCTCCCGCTTAAACTCCTGCCTGCGGTGGATCTGCTTCGGATTCAGGTGCGCCATATTCCGCGACGTAAGGAAGAAGACGATAAAATTCAACAGCGACGCGCCGATCGCAAACTTTCCGTACACGCTCGCGGAGAAAAAGTCAAAGACCAGCATCACCGCATAGATGACGCCCAGCCACTTTACTTTGACCGGAATGAAGAACATCAAAAGCACCTGCGCATCCGGAAAAGTCGCCGCAAACGCCAGGAAGATTGACATATTGATATAATAGGTGCTAAAGTTTCTGGCAATATAGCCAAAGTATTCATACGGCATATTCACAGTCAAAGATGCCGTGCGCAGGGAACCGCCTGTATATAACACGGTTGTGACTGCCGGCTCAAACAGATAACAGTACCCCATCAGCAGGAAACTCCCCGCGATCGTAAAGAGCATCCCCTGGAATAAATATACGTTATACCGATAAGTCCCCCAGGTGCGCTCCAGCGTCGTGCCGATGGAACAGTAGAAATACAGCATGAGCAGCGTGAAGAAAATGCCGCCGCTTTCCGGCGGGATCAGGATCCATGTCACCAGCCGCCAGATCTGCCCGTGCAGGATGGCATAAGGGTTTAAGGTCAGCCAGGATAGGACAAAACCGCTTCTGTCCACCAGTTCCAGAAGATAACCAACCGCATAGCAGCAGACCAGCACAAACGAAAGATTTCTGATCGCATATTTTCCGAATTTCCGCTCAAAAGGACTCATCTCTCACACTCCATCCAAAATCGGATTCTATTCCTGAAATTCTATTATTATAATATAGCATCCCTCCCTGAAAAAGTAAACGATACAGTCCCGCAAAAATGTTGGATTATAAAAATTTTATATTTTTCTTCCGAAAACTTCACGATTTTTCTGATTTTCCTAAGAATTGGATGATTGCATTTTTGCAAGCCGTGTCGTATAATGACGTCGTGTGCCGAAAAACACATTTTAATAAGTATAAAAGACAATTTTTGACAGCCCACCATTTACAAGGAGTGAAAAATACATGAATGATATGCAGTATACCCTTGGCATCGACATCGGTTCCACCACGGTCAAGATCGCCATTCTGGATGAAAGGCAGCAGATCCTTTTTTCCGACTATCAGCGGCATTTCGCCAATATCAGAGAGACGCTCGCAGGGCTTTTGTCTCAGGCTTACGAAAAGCTGGGGAACCTTACCGTGCACCCCATGATCACGGGGTCCGGCGGGCTTACCCTGGCAAACCATCTACAGATCCCTTTTGTGCAGGAGGTGATCGCGGTATCGACCTCTTTACAGACTTTCGCGCCCGCAACGGACGTGGCAATCGAGCTGGGCGGCGAAGACGCCAAGATCATCTATTTTGAGGACGGCAACGTCGAACAGCGCATGAACGGCATCTGCGCCGGGGGAACCGGCTCCTTCATCGACCAGATGGCATCCCTCTTGCAGACCGACGCGGCAGGCTTAAACGAGTATGCCAAAAATTACCACTCCCTCTACACCATAGCCGCCCGCTGCGGCGTGTTCGCAAAGTCCGATATCCAGCCCCTCATCAACGAGGGCGCGACAAAGGAAGACCTCTCCGCCTCCATTTTTCAGGCGGTGGTCAACCAGACCATCAGCGGCCTTGCCTGCGGTAAGCCGATCCGCGGCCATGTTGCCTTTCTCGGCGGTCCGCTGCACTTTTTATCGGAACTGAAACAGTCTTTCATCCGAACGTTAAAGCTGGACGACGCCCATATCATCGCGCCGGACAACTCCCACCTCTTTGCCGCCATCGGCTCCGCCCTCAACGCAAAGGAGGAGACGCGCTTTTCGATGGAAGAACTGACCGACAAACTCTCGGGCGATATCAAGATGGAATTTGAAGTGGAGCGCATGGAACCGCTTTTTGCCACACAAGCGGACTACGACGGATTCTGCGCGCGCCATAACGCCCATCATGTGAAGACTGCTGACCTTGCCTCCTACCGGGGCAACTGTTTCCTCGGCATCGACGCGGGTTCCACCACCACAAAAGCCGCCCTCGTGGACGAAGAGGGTTCCCTGTTGTATTCTTTCTACAGCAGCAACGACGGCAGCCCCTTAAAGACCGCTATCCGCTCCTTGAAAGAAATCTACGGGCTGCTCCCGAAGGGCGTAAAAATCGCCCGCTCCTGCTCCACAGGCTACGGAGAGGCGCTGATGAAAGCCGCCTTTCTCTTAGACGACGGCGAAGTGGAGACCGTAGCCCACTACAATGCCGCCGCCTTTTTCGACCCGGAAGTGGACTGTATCTTAGACATCGGCGGGCAGGATATGAAATGTATCAAGATCAAAAACGGGACCGTGGACAGCGTACAGTTAAACGAAGCCTGCTCCTCGGGCTGCGGCTCCTTTATCGAGACTTTTGCGAAATCCTTAAATTACAGCGTGGAAGACTTTGCACAGACCGCGCTCTTTGCCGAGCATCCGATCGACCTGGGCACCCGCTGCACCGTATTCATGAATTCCAAGGTCAAGCAGGCGCAGAAAGAGGGCGCGTCCGTCTCCGATATCTCGGCGGGACTTGCCTACTCCGTCATCAAGAACGCCCTCTTTAAGGTCATCAAGGTCTCCGACGCGGCGGAATTGGGGAAAAACATCGTCGTGCAGGGCGGCACCTTCTACAACGACGCCGTGCTGCGCAGTTTTGAAAAGATCGCGGACTGCGAGGCGATACGTCCCGATATCGCAGGGATCATGGGGGCGTTCGGCGCGGCGCTCATTGCGAGGGAACGCTGGCAGGAGGGCGCTCAGACCACGATGCTTACGCTCGAGCAGATCAACGCTTTGCAGTTTGAGACCAGCATGGCAAAATGTAAGGGCTGCACCAACAACTGCCGCCTGACCATCAACAAATTTACGGGAGGTCGTCAGTACATCTCCGGCAACCGCTGCGAGCGGGGCTTGGGACGGGCGAAAAAAGAAAACGGCGTCCCCAACCTCTTTGACTATAAGCTGAAACGCTATTTTTCCTACGAGCCGCTTCCCGCGGACGAGGCAAAACGCGGCACTGTAGGCATTCCGCGCGTCTTAAATATGTACGAGAACTACCCGTTCTGGTTCACTTTCTTTACGAAGCTGGGCTTTCGGGTCGTGCTCTCCCCGCTCTCCAACCGCAACATCTACGAGCTCGGCATCGAATCCATTCCCAGCGAATCGGAGTGCTATCCCGCCAAGCTCGCGCACGGTCATGTGGCATGGCTCATCAACCAGCATGTGGACTTTATTTTCTATCCCGCCCTCTTTTACGAGCGGGACGAGTTTCACGAGGCAAACAACCACTACAACTGCCCCATCGTCACCTCCTATTCCGAGAACATCAAGAATAATGTGGAGGAGATCGGGCGCGGCGAAGTGCGGTTCCGCAATCCATTTATGTCCTTTCGAAATTTACAGACCGTCACCGAAGCCCTGACCAGAGAATTCAGCGAGCTTCCGATAACGGCTGTTATGAATGCAGCGGAAGCCGCCTGGAACGAGCAGGCGCGCGCCAGACAGGATATGCGCGGCAAAGGCGAGGAAGTGCTGCACTATCTCACCGAAAACCACAAGCGCGGCATCGTGCTGGCAGGGCGCCCCTACCATATCGATCCGGAGATCAACCACGGCATCCCCGAGCTGATCACCTCCTACGATATTGCGGTGCTGACCGAGGACTCCGTCTCGCATCTGGCGGCTCCGGAACGCCCGCTGATCGTCTCCGACCAGTGGATGTACCACTCCCGCCTCTATGCGGCGGCAAGTTTTGTCAAGACAAGAGAAGACCTCGATCTGATCCAATTAAACTCTTTCGGCTGCGGTCTGGACGCCGTCACCACGGATCAGGTAAACGACATCCTCACAGGCTCCGACAAGATCTACACCTGCTTAAAGATCGATGAAGTCAACAATCTCGGCGCAGCGCGGATCCGCATCCGTTCCCTGCTCTCCGCCATTCAGGTCAGAGAGCGCAAAAAAACGCAGCGCACCATCCGCTCGAGCGCCATCGAGAAGCAGCCTTTCACCGAAAAGATGCGCCAAGACTATACCATCCTCTGCCCGCAGATGTCGCCCATCCACTTTGATATCATGGAAGCGGCGTTCAATGCCTGCGGCTATCACTTTGAAGTGCTCGACAACGACAACCGCCGGGCTGTGGACGTGGGGCTGAAATATGTCAATAATGACGCATGTTATCCTTCCCTGATGGTGGTGGGACAGATCATGGACGCCCTGCTCTCCGGAAAGTACGATCTGCATAAAGTGGCTGTCATCATGACCCAGACGGGCGGCGGCTGCCGCGCAACGAACTACGTCGGCTTTATCAGACGCGCCCTGGAAAAGGCAGGTATGCAGCAGATCCCCGTGATCTCCTTAAATCTGGGCGGCATCGAGAGCAATCCCGGTTTCCACATCAATGCGCAGCTTTTGATGCGCGCGGCTTACAGCGCCCTCTTCGGCGATATCTTTATGCGCTGCGTCTATCGGATGCGCCCCTACGAAAAAGAGGCGGGGAGCGTGGACGCCCTGCACGCCAAATGGCTTGCGCGCTGCCGGGACTTTGTCTCGAAAAAACATATGAATCTTTTGACGTTTCGGAAAATGTGCCGGCAGATGATCCGCGAATTTGACGCCGTCCCCATCGACGAGAACTTAAAGAAACCCCGTGTGGGCATTGTCGGAGAAATTCTGGTGAAATTTGCCCCCGCCGCCAATAACCACTTAGTGGAACTGCTGGAAGCAGAGGGTGCGGAAGCCGTGGTGCCTGATCTTTTGGACTTTATGCTCTACTGCTTCTACAACCAGATCTACAAGGCGGACTACCTCGGGACCTCTAAAAAAGCCTCTCTGGTATCCGCACTCGGCATCCGGGCTTTGGAGTGGCTGCGCGCGCCGGCTGCGGAAGAATTTGCCAAGAGTAAGCATTTTACGCCGCCCGTGAGCATCTACACGCTGGTGGATTACGCAAAGCCCATCGTCAATATCGGCAACCAGACGGGGGAAGGGTGGTTCCTCACCGGAGAGATGGTGGAACTGATCCACAGCGGTGTGGGCAATATCGTCTGCACCCAGCCCTTTGGCTGCCTGCCAAACCACGTCGTCGGAAAGGGAGTCATCAAAGAACTGCGGAAACGCTTCCCCGGCGCGAACATCGTCGCGATCGACTACGATCCCGGCGCCAGCGAAGTCAATCAGTTAAACCGCATCAAGCTGATGCTCTCCACAGCGCAGAAGAATCTGCATCAAAGCCAGAAAACCGATCGCAAAGTCGGATAGCCGTATCATCCAAAAAAACCTGCCGTAGGTCACACGGCAGGTTTTTTAATAACATATGTTGTTTTATATTTTAATAAAATGTTCTGTCTACCTTGCGATTGATGAAGCGGATCCTGTCCCGCGTCTCCTCGTCCAGCTCCTGGATCGCGTCGTCCGCGCTCTCTTTCTGTAACTGGTTGACGCAGAACACGCAGGATCCGAAAGGATCGCCGGAAAAGAGTTTCGGCTTCTCCCACTTGACAAAATAGGAAACCCGGTGCTTTAACAGCACTTTTTCAATCTTTTCCTTCGTCTCCATATCCTTTACCTGACACCACTCCAGTTCATTGTGCACCTTTACTTTCTGATAAGCTGTTTCCATGATCCGCTCTTCCCCCACATTGAAGTTTTATCGGAAAATTGAAGCACCGCCCGTAACGGGCGGCGCCTGTTCCCACACTTAGAATCATTTCATAATGTCTGTGCCTGATTATTTTGCCTCGATGAATGCCAGATGACCGTTAGCGGTAATGTCAACCACTACATGGTCATCGGTAACAACGGTAGGAACCGCTACCCAGTTGTCATCCGTAATGCGCTGATAAACGGTGATCGCCTGACCAGCCTTTACGCCGGGTGCGTAGAACGTTACCTTTGCGGTAGCATAGCCTGCGTGGGTGTGTACGTTTGCAACGGCGAGCAGAGAACCCTTGCCATAAGCCAGATCCTTTGCCGCATAAACTCTCTTAAGCTCAGGCTTTACCAGATCAAAGGTAAGACCGGGAGCCTCTACGCCGTCAAGGACAGCGCCCTGACCGATTGCAAGATCCTGCACCTCATCCATATCCCAGTGATCGAGAACTGCATTGTTCATATGTTCACCGATGGTTTTATCCTCGTTGATCGCGAGAACTGTCTGCTCGGGATCACCGATATCGGAACCGCCCTCCAGATAAACCGCTACGGGAGATCCGGGGCAGCCAACTGTTTCGTGCGCCATAACAGGGGTAGAGAAGATCATGATGCCTGCCAAAGTAAGTGCAATTGCTTTCTTCATTTCAAACTTCCTCCTTTTGATTTGCTGTCATTTTACTGTCATCCGTAAGTGTGGTCGTTTTGGGGGATAAAAAAATTTACCCCCCCCCCTTTGAAAAAATATACCATAGCTTTATGGGACAAGTCAACCGGATCAGCTGTTTTTTTCTCACAAAGATTCAGAAGACCGCGAACAGATTTTAGGCTTTTTTAACAAGGCAGCGCCGAACGCGCCTTGCAGTACTGCCCCATTTATGGTATGATGGGCGCAGACTCAAAAAGACTTCTGCGCATAGGATATCCTCATGCGCGCAAAGGAAAATCAGGATCAGAAAACAGGGAGGCCGCTCATGCCGATTAAAGTCGCAGATCTTCTGCCCGCAACCAGTATATTGGAACAGGAAAACATCTTCGTTATGACGGAGTATCGCGCCCTGCATCAGGATATCCGCCCGCTGGACGTGCTGATTTTAAACCTCATGCCCACAAAGGAAGTCACGGAAACGCAGCTTCTGCGCAAGCTTTCCAACACCCCGTTGCAGGTAAATGTCGAGTTTTTACAGACGGCAAGCTACACGCCGCAGCATACCGACTCCAACCACATGGCGTCCTTTTACACGACTTTCGACCAGATCAAAGACCGTAAATTTGACGGTATGATCATCACCGGCGCGCCGCTGGAGCATGTCCGCTTTGAAAAGGTGGCATACTGGGACGAGATCTGCACCATCATGGACTGGAGCCGCACCCATGTGCACTGTACCATGCATATCTGCTGGGGCGCTTATGCCGCTCTCTATTTTTATTACGGGCTGGATTGTGAAGTCCTGAATGAAAAATTCTCCGGTATCTATCCGCACAGGATCATGAAGAAACAGTCCCCGCTCTTTCGCGGGTTCGACGATGTGTTTTACGCGCCGCAGTCGCGCTTTATGACGATCGCGCCGGGGCAGATCGCCTCCGTTCCGGATCTGGAACTGATGGCCTGCTCCGACGAGGCGGGCGTCGCTATCGCAAAGACCGAAGACAGCCGCCATTTCTTTGTCACCTGCCATCTGGAATACGACGCGGACACGCTGGCGCTCGAATATGCCCGCGACCGGGATAAGGGCATGAATCCCAGGATCCCTGTCAATTACTTCCCGAACAACGACCCCACGAAAGCGCCCGTCGTCAACTGGCGCTCCGCGGGACAGCTCTTGTTCTCGAATTGGCTCAATTACTATGTGTATCAGACCACGCCCTATGATGTGGCGGAGGTCTGATCTCCTGCTTTGTGATACGAAAACAAGGGCAACAAATAACATATGTTATTCTTTTAATCCAAATACCTTGCCATAAATTCCCCTTCCGAGAGGATCTCCACCCCCAGCTCTTTCGCTTTCTTATTCTTCGAGGACTGTGAAGCGGTATCGTTGTTGATGAGGCAGACGGTCTTTCCCGTCACGCTGCCCGTCACCTTTCCGCCTTTCTTCTCGATTTCTTCTTTCAGGGCATTTCTGTTCTCGAAATGTGTCAAACTCCCCGTGATCACAAAACTCATACCCAAAAGCGTCTGCTCTTCCTCTTCCGCATCGTTCGTCTCTATGGTAAGTTCTCTCAGCAGATCCTCCAGCTGCGCCATCGCTTTTTCATCATGGAAATAATCATAGATGCTCTGCGCGATCACTTCCCCGATGCCGTCAATCTCGGCAAGTTCCTCCTGAGAGGCGTTTTGCAGCGCTTTCAGATCATAGCCAAAGTGCCTGCACAAAAGTTTCGCGTTCGCAACGCCGATGTTCTCGATCCCCAATCCGTAGAGCAGGCGGGGCAGCGTCGTACTGCGCGCTATTTGCAGACTCTTCGACAGATTCTGCCAGGATTTTTCCCCAAAGCCCTCCATCTGCACGATCTCCTCGCGGAAGCGTTCCAGCCGGAACAGATCCGCAAAGCCGTGCAGAAACCCTCTGGCAAGGAACTTTTCCAGAGTAGACTCCGAGAGCCCTTCCACATTCAGGGCGTCGCGGCTTGTAAGCAGCGTAAATGATTTGATCTTCTTCGCGTCGCAGTCCGGATTATCGCAATAGAGGGACTGCACTTCATTCACCCTGCTGATGCGGGTGGGTTTTCCGCAGACGGGGCAGCATTCGGGAATTTCCAGCGTATTGCTGCCTGTCAGGTTTTCCGCGATCTGCGGAATGATCATATTCGCCTTATAGACCGTGATGCGGTCCCCGATCCCCAGCTTTAACCCCCTGACGATACTGATGTTGTGGACGGAAGCGCGGCTCACCGTAGTGCCCTCCAGCTCCACCGGTTCAAAGATTGCCACGGGATTGATGAGCCCCGTGCGGCTGGCGCTCCACTCCATCTCAAGAAGCGTGGTCTCCCGCAGCTCATCCGCCCACTTGAACGCGATGGAATCCCGCGGAAACTTTGCCGTCCTGCCAAGCGACGCACCGTATGCCATATCGTCATAGGTGAGGACCAGCCCGTCCGACGGCACATCGTAGGTCTGTATCTTCTCCTCAAAATAACCAATGTTATTTAATATAGTATCCGCTTCCACCTCGCGGTACTCCACCACGTCAAAGCCCTGTTCCCGCAAGAAAGCAAACTGCTCTTTTCTGGCATTGTGGAAGTCCACATCCGCGCGCACCAGAGCAAACGCATAAAACCGCACATTCCTTTCCGCCGTGATCCGATTGTCGAGCTGCCTTACGCTGCCGCTGCAAAGATTTCGGGGATTCTTGTACTTTGCCTGCTCTTCCTCGATCCCGCTGTTGATCTTCTCAAAATCGCTGTAGGTGATGACCGCCTCGCCGCGCAGGATCAGTTCGCCCCGATAGGGGATGGATAAGGGGAGATTACGAAAGACTCTGGCGTTTCCCGTGACGACCTCTCCCACCTCGCCGTTTCCTCTGGTGACCGCTTTCTGCAAAGCCCCGTCCCGATATGTCAAAACGATGGTCAATCCGTCGAGCTTCCAGGAAAGCAGACCCGTCCTGCCGTTTAACCAGTCGCGCAGCTCTTCCCTGCTCTTTGTCTTCGCGAGGGAAAGCATCGGCGTCTCGTGGCGCTCTTTCGGCAGTTCCTCCACCGCTTCATAGCCCACCTGCACGGTCGGGCTGTCCGCAAAAGTGACGCCGCTCTTTTGCTCTAAAGAAACCAGCTCATCATAGAGCTTATCATACTCGAAATTGGACATGATCTCCTCATCCTTTGCATAATAAGCCTCGGAAGCCCTCTTTAACAGGGAGACGAGCTCCCGCATCCGTTCCATCTGATTTTCCGCCATCTTACCATCATCCTTTTCTATCGTTATGACCCGCCTGTCATCTCCGCTTTCTCCTGCCGCCCCTCAGGTCGGCTCCATGCCGCAGAGTCGGTAGAGTTCGCTTTTCTCTGTATCCGTAAGCTCCCTGTACTCCCCCGGCTTGAGCGTTCCCAGTTCTATATTGATAACGCGTGTTCTTTTTAGACTCGTGACCTCATAGCCCTGCGTTTTACACATACGGCGTATCTGCCTGTTCAAGCCCTGCGTGAGCGTCATTTTTAAGGTCCTGTCCCCGATCCGCTCGATCTTACAGGGGCGGGTCGCCTGGGACAGCTCCGCCAGATACACGCCCGCCTGCATATTGGCAATGGCGGCGTCACTCCACTTTCTATCGCTCTTTACGATGTATTCCTTCTCATGCCCGTGACGCCCCCGCATCATCGCCTCTATGAGCGCGCCGTCATCCGTGAGCAGCAAAAGACCCTCGGAATCCTTGTCCAGCCGCCCTGCATACGTCACCCGCCTGGAATAGCCGATCTCCTTTGTCACGATCCTCTCCGCATGGGCGTCCCGCTCGGTACAGACCACACCTTTCGGCTTATAATAAGCCAGAACGACATTTCCCTGCGGCGCATGAACCGTCTTCCCGCGGACCGTGACGGTATCCGCCGCGGAAACTTTCACGCCGGCTCGGGCAGTCACTCCGTTTACAAGGACGACGCCCTCCTCTATCAGCTTATCCGCATCCCGCCTGGAGCATACCCCGCAGGCGGCAAGATATTTATTCAACCGCGTCGTTTCCATGATCCGCTTCCTCTCTCTCCACGCCGTGCTCCATCAGAAACGTCCGCCACTTATCGTAATTCTGGGCATAGAGATGCACGCCGTCAAAGGTGAGTTCCGCCTGTAAATAGCCCTCTTCATCCGTAAAGAGCGGGTTGCAGTCCAGATAAAAAATATCCCTGCCGTTGGCAAGTCTTGCCGCCGCCACATTCTTGTCATTGATATTGACATTGTTAAATTCGGTCTCCATATTGTTCTTCTCCCGACTCACATGGAGATTCGCCATCACATAGATGATCACACCCGGCTGCCATTCCCTGATCTGACGGATGACCTGTCGGTACTTGCGCTGATACATCGCCGTGTCCCCATACCCCAGCTCATTCATGCCGAGCATGATATAGATCTTGCCGTACCGCTTCTCCTGCAGGACCGCTTTCATATCCACTTTCTCTCCGGTCCGCTGCCAGGTCACACCCTTATCATCCAGAAGCTTATAGATCGTCATACCGTTGTCACAGTAAAAATCCGCTTCCTCAAAACCGACATAGTCGGAGATGCCCAAAGTCCTCGAATCTCCCAGAAAAGCGGCGTCATTAAAATAACTGTCGTTCTCTAATACATAATCATAGGGGGTGGTCAATGCAACTTTTCCTGCATCCGAGTAATATGGGGAATTTATCTCAATCGGCGTATATTCCTCAAATTTTTTGACATAGATTTCTCTTTCCCGCGATTCTACAGGCGTTTCTGCGGTTTCCTCTTCTGTATTTTGTTCTTCCGCGTTCTCAATAACGTTATTTTCTTCCTTGCGTGTTCCTTCATTTTCCATTTTTTCTTCGACAGGATTCGAAGAAACAACGGGAGCAACGGTCTCGATCTTTTCCTCTACTTCTTTTAATACCGTTGTCATATTACCGTTTTCCCGATTCTCCATCGTATTAAAAAGGGGGAACGCAAAAAGACTCGTGCACACGAGCAATAAAATAAACGGGCAGTTATATGTGATTTCCAGTATATATTTTATCTTGTTTTTGTTCATGATTCATCCCACCCAAATTGCGTCTTCTTCTTAAAACCGAAAATACAAAAACGGATTATTACTTCCTGACAGGATTTCATACACTGACCACCAGAACACAACCAGCAACAGCAGCACGGTAAACCAGCGGTCTTTCCATTTCCAATACAGTCTTTCCGGCAGGGGCGTCGCAAAAATAACACATGCTATCAAAAGTGGTGCATACTCTTTCAGATACCGCAGAAGCTGCGTCGTTCCCACCAGAACTTCCTGTCTGTGCAGACCTGCCATATTTTCCAGATACCCGATCAATTGCCCCATATCCGTGATGCCGAAGATCACCCATGTTACAGGAATCAGCAGAAGCGTGTAGACATGCCCGAAAATCCTGCTCCGCTCCATCCATTTCCCGTAGGTTCTCTTTTCCAGAGACAGGAACAGAAAAAAAACGATGCCCCAGAGAACAAAGTTCCAATCCGCGCCATGCCAAAGCCCCGTACACACCCAGACGACAAACAGATTAAAGACCGTCCGTCCGCGCCCCTTACGGCTGCCGCCGAGCGGGAAATAAACATACTCCCGAAACCACCGCCCCAGCGTCATGTGCCAGCGCCGCCAAAATTCCGAGAGGGAACGGGACACATAGGGGTTATTGAAATTGCGCGGGATCGAAAAGCCCAGCATCTTGCCCAGCCCCATCGCCATCACGGAATAGCCCCAGAAATCAAAATAGATCTGAAAGGAGTAAGCGAATGCGCCAAGCCACGCCACCAGCGTATGCAGCCGCCCCGCCCCCGCCGTCATGATCAGGTTCCAGAGCGTACCGATCTGATTCGCCAAAAGCACTTTCAGTCCCAAGCCGAACGTAAAAAGTTTCAAGCCGTTTTCCAAATCGCGAATCCGCACCTTGCGGTTTTCCAGGCGGTCCGCCACCTCCCCGTAGCGCAGGATGGGACCCGCAATGAGCTGCGGAAACATGCAGACATACGTGGCAAACGCAAGCAGATCCGCCCGCTTCTCCACCGTCCCCCGATAGCAGTCGATCTGGTAGGAGATCATCTGAAACGTGTAAAAGCTGATCCCCAGCGGCAGCGCGAGCGCAAGAAGCGGCACCTGTTCTTCGCCGAGCAGGGCGTTTACGTTTCCCGCCGCAAAATCCCAATATTTGAACACAAACAGCGTGCCGAGATCAAAGACCGCCGCCAGAGTAAGCGCCCGCTTTTTCCGTCTTGCCGACTTCCGCTTCCGATTCGTCTGGGGAGATCTGGGTTCCCAGAACATATAACAGTTCAGCGCATAATTTACCAGAACAGACAAAAGAAGCAGCAGAACAAAGTACGGTTCCCCCACTCCATAGAAAATCAGACTCCCGAGCAACAATATGATGTTTCGATATTTTGGCAACGCAACATATATCAGAATAAAAATCGGCAGAAACCGAAATAAAAATCCAACGCTGGAGAATAACATCGACAAAACTCCCTGCACAAGCAAACACAAGCTAAAGTGGTTTCTCTTTTGTAAAAACCTAAATCTAGTATATTCCAGGCGGAATCATTTGGCAAGCCCATATGTCAAAATTAAGTATTTTATAAGTTTTTCCGCAGCCCTTTCGGATAATGGTTCTTCATCTGCCCTGCGGACGCCTTGCCGAATCCAAGGCAGAAACCCTCATAGAAAAGCGCCGTCCAGCCCTCTTCGTCCTGACAGGACAGGCTCTCCCCGCGCAGCCACCCCAAAGCCTCCTCATAGGAAACTTCCCGCTTTTTTCCAATATCGTCCGGCTTGAGAGAAAGGGCAAGCGCGTGTGCCGGCTCGAAGCGTTTTTTCTTCTCCGTCATAAGCTGTAATCCAGGGCGCAGCACACGGATCCCCGCAAGCGGCGGCATTTCGCCCGGCATCAGATAGATCTGCTCCCCAAAGCGGAACAGCCGTCCCGTATGGCTGTCTCTCCACGCTTCCGTCACTTCCAGCTCGTCCCGCAAAAAGCCATCTGCAAGTTTACATAACTCTGAATCCGACCGTACACCGCCCCTGCTTTTTCCGCCGCCTGCTTCCCGACGCTTCCTTTCTACAGGCGCCTGCGCCGCCTCTCCTGCGCCGTTTCGCCGCAGTCTGGCAACAAAATGCCCTTCTCCCCTTTGCAGATGAGGCCAGATCCTGCCCGTCCGCTCGATCCCGGGCGCAGCCTCCATGATCCAGTCCTGCCTCCCCGGCGAAAACAGACTGCCGCAGGGAATGTCCTCTATATGATATGCCTCCTGCTCCCGCAAAAATGCGCTGACCGTCCCCTCATTCTCCTCCGGAGAAAACGTACAGGTGGAATAGACCAAAACACCGCCCGGCTTTACCAGCTTCGCCGCCTCTCTCATGACTGCCGCCTGTCTGTCGGCGCACATGGCGACCGCTTCCTTGCTCCATTCCCCCCGCGCGGCAGGCTCCTTGCGGAACATCCCCTCTCCGGAACAGGGCGCATCCACCAGCACCCGATCGAAAAAAGCCGGAAACAGCATCGACAGCCGCTCCGGTTTTTCTGAACACACCACGCAGTTCGCGATCCCCATACGCTCTACATTCTGGGAAAGGATCTTCGCGCGCTCCCCGACGACTTCATTTGCCACAAGAAGCCCTTTTCCGTCCATCCGCCCCGCGATCTGCGTCGTCTTCCCGCCCGGCGCGGCGCACAGATCGAGGATCCGCTCGCCCGGCTGCGGGTCAAGCGCCTCCACCGCCGCCATAGCCGAAGGCTCCTGAATATAGTAGGCGCCCGCCTCATGAAAGACATGACTCCCGGGCTTAGACGCAGCGTCATAAGAATACCCTTCCCGCGCCCAGGCAATCTTTTGGAGCGGAAAGGGCATTACCCTGATAAATGTTTCCTCGGAAGCCTTCAGGGGATTGCGCCGCAGACCGTACTGCCGCTCCTCCCCGTAACTTCTCAAAAAAGCCTCATATTCGCCGCCCAACAGATGCTCCATCCTCGCAAGAAAGGCTTCCGGCAGCTTCATGACAAAAGCGCCCCGCCAAAAAACGCTTTCTGCTCCTCCGTGATGAGGATCCGCAGCGGCTTATCCTGCTCTTTCCTGCGGCCAAGCTTTGCCATGAACCGCCCGTATGCCTTAAAAGCCCCTTTTGGAACGGGCTGGATAAACACTTTTTCCAGTTCCGCAAGTTCCCTGTCCCGCTTATAGCCGGAGCAGCTCTCCATCAGGCACTCATCTAAAATCTCCGCCGCATCTTCCGGCATTTTTCCGCCGGACAGTTCCAGATAAAGCAGATAGCGCGGCAGCTTCTGGGTATAATCGCCGTCTACACAGTACCCCTCTGCGCTGCACTCCGCGCGCCTCTGGAATTTCCGCATCGCATTTTCCAACTGGCGCACATTCATCTTCTCGTCCGCGATATTGATGACCTGACTCTTGCGGTAGCAGACCCGCACGACCGGCGCCTGCCCCTCGAAACCCACGACTTCCACGACGTCGCCGATCGCGTAACGGTACATCCCGGAGAGCGTCGTGATCAGGATCTCGTATTTGCTCCCCACTTCCACATCGCGGATCGTGTAAATGCGCTCGCCGTCTCCGGTCTCGGGCATAAACTCATAAAAGCAGGTGTCCGGGAGCAGCACATAGAAAGCGTCCTCCTCTCCCATATCCCTGACAATGCCGAAGCACCCTTCCGAAGCCGCATAGGTAAAGAAATGAATCGGCAGATCCTCCACATACATCCAGAGTTTATCCATGTAAGCCGCAAACATACTGCCGCCGATCAGCTGCCCATATCGGATCTTCGGCCAAATCTTCCGCACCAGCCCTTTTTGCAGATTTTCCGTCGGGATCTGCCGAAGTTCCGCCGCCCGCTCGGGATCCGCCGGAAGTTTTTCTTCCAGATAACGCTGCCATTCGTGACTCACCGGGAAACAATCGCTGACTTTCCCCGTCTCGATATCGGAAAGGAAGTCCTCCCAGTTATCCACCAGATAACGGAACATGCCCACCACGCGGTTGACGAAAACGCCGTGGATCGCCGTGACCTCTCTACAGGCGAGGGCAAACCGCAGTTTGACATAGAGCATATCCTCCATCTGCTCCGGGAACACGACCTCCAGAGGCGCCGTATAACAGTCGATATCAAATTCTCCCTTTGCCTCCAGATAGCGGTTCAAAGCGGACGCACGGACGCCGCTCATCGTGCCGTCCTCCATAAAATTACGGCGAAACTCACCCGTCTCAAAGATCTTGCCGAACAATTCTTCGTCCGAGGCGTCCGGAATGTGCCGTCTGATCGTCTCCCGAATCAGATCATGCCAGTAAAAATACTGCCTTTTGATATCCTGCTCCACGATTGGCACATATTTCGGGGAATCCGTGCTGCCCGAACTGATGCAGTAAAACACAGGCTTGTCCGCCGTGAGCGTCCCTGCTTCTCCCCCTAACTGGCGGTCGATCGCCGCCTCATAATCATAGTGAAATGTGATCGGCAGTTCCTTTTGATATTCCTCCACCGAGTGGATATCCTCAAACCCGAACAGTTTTCCGTACTCCGTATCCTTATTTTCCGCAAGCCTGTCCAAAAGAAATTTTTCCTGTACCGCTACCGCATCCTTGCAGAGCGCTAAAAAGCTCTTTGTCGCGCTCGTCTCCGTTTTCGCCGCCCCCATAGTTTCCTCCTTCATTTGTGTCGCACCGTAACCCCCGAAAACAGTGCGGATAGAAACATTATATGCGATTTTTTATCTAAAATCAATACAATCTCCCATTTCTGCACGATTTTCTCTCACTTTTTATTGCGCTTTTGCAGGAAAGCCGCTATAATAG
>JAMPCE010000019.1 GCA_023666335.1 bacterium | reverse complement strand
TGGCGACATAGGAGAGAATGTCCTCCACATAGCCCCAGTTGTCGGGGTAGAGCATCTCGTCGGCGGCGGTCAGCCCCGTCTCCTCGATCGCGCGGATGTGCATTTTGCGCATGGCGATCAGGCCGCTTGTGAAATCCGGTTTTTTTGCCGGGTCGGGCTGGCTGACGATGCCCTTATATCCCTCGCCTGTGGTGCGGGGTTTGTTGGTATAGATGCGGGGAATCAGGATCAGCTTGTCCTTTACCTTTTCGTTGACGCGGGCAAGTCGGTTTACATAATCACAGACCGCGTCCTCATTGTCTGCGGAGCAGGGACCGATGATGACGATGAACTTCTTGCTGTCTCCGGTAATCACGTTCCGGATCTCGATGTCCCGCTCTCTCTTTAATTCGACCAGATGCGCAGGCATCGGGAACTGCTCGCGGATCTCATCGGGCGTGGGTAATTTTGCAACATATCGAAATGACATTTTCGTACACCTCTTTGTTTGGCATGTTATCCTGCCACAGCATAAAGTTTTGGACTGATTGCTGCACAGCGTCGATTTGCTCTGGCAAAAACACATATATTATAGTATATTGAGTAGAGAATCGCAAGTAAAAGAAGCGGGTGCTCCTTATTTTTGACGCGCTTTGCGGGAAATGCGCAGCGCTGAGATCGTGCACAGAAAGGTTTGCAGCATCTGGCTGGCAAGAATGCCCCACAGGTACCCCTTGATCCCGTAGAGCGGGATGGCAAAGAAGACGAAGAACAGGCGCAGGCAGAGACTTATGACACTGAACAGGAAAGTCCGGACAGTCTTCCCGAGACCGTTTAAGATGCTGTTCAAGGTGCTTGCGATGTACATAAAAGGGCAGATAAAGCTGAGGGTCAGGATAAAGCTGCCCGCGAGCTCCGAGTGGAAGAGCAGGCGTCCGGCAAGTCTCCCGAACAGCAGAAACAGGGCGGTGCAGAAAAAACCCAGCAGGAGACAGTAGCGGATGGAAGTAAAGATGGCGCGCCGCACAGCGCTCTCATTGCCGCTTGCATCCGCCTCGGCGACGATGGGCAGAAGAAGTACCGAGATCGAATTGGTGAGGGCGGAGGGAAACAGGATCAGGGGCAGGCTCATGCCGGTGAGCACGCCGTAGACGCTCAAGGCGTCGGCATTGTTCAAGCCGTATGCCATCAGGCGGTTGGGGATGTAGATCGCCTCCACGCTCTGTAGGAGGTTCAGCACCAGACGGTTGGCGGACAGGGGGACGGCGAGCCGCAAAAGCTGCCCTGTGATGCGCTGGTAGGCGGAGAACGCCGGAAAGGCTTTCCGCACCGGGATATACCCGTGAGCGGGAAACAGGCTGTGCGCGCGGGCAAGGATCGCCACGACGGAGACGAGCATGGAGGCGCTCTCTCCGATGACAAGTCCCACGACAGCGAAGCTGATGGTCAGCGTATATCCCTCTTTTTCACAGAAATAAGCGATCAGGTAGACGCTTCCCACCCGGCAGATCTGTTCCGCAAGCTGGGAAAAGGCGGGGATGGCGGTCTTGCGGATCCCGTAAAAGTAGCCGTTGATACAGGAATGTACGCTTGCCATAGGGATGGAGAGCGCGATGATGCGAAGAAGCGGGGCGGTCCGCTCTTCCAACAGGAGGTCTGCCGCAATCGGCTCCGCGTATCCGTAGATGACGGACGCGCAGACGGCGGAGAGCGCCATTGCCAAAAGAAACCCCGCCCAGAGCGTGCGGAAAGAATTTTTGTAATCCCGCGTGGCAGTTTCGGCAGCCACATATTTGGAAATGGCGGTCTGGATACCCGATACGGTGAGGGAGAAAGAGAGCGCCAGCACGGGGGAGATGAGCTGGTAAAGCCCCATACCCTCCGCGCCGAATACATTGGAGAGAAAGATGCGGTAAAAAAAGCCGATAAAGCGGCTGACTAATCCGGTCAATGTCAAAATTACGGTTCCCGTCACCAACGGGTGGGACCACTTGTTCGTCGTCATAGAAATCCTCATCACACCACACCATCTCGCTATGGGATATGGTCTATGTTTATGTCGATGGGAAAGAGAATAGAATTGCGGAGATAACGGGATATGGCAAAAAAAGTGGTAGTGGGCATGTCAGGAGGCGTGGATTCCTCCGTGGCGGCTCTTCTGTTAAAAAGAGAAGGATATGATGTGGTGGGGGTCACGATGCAGATCTGGCAGGAGGAAGCGCCCGCGCTTGTCGGCGAACAGGGCGGATGCTGCGGTCTTGGCGCGGTGGAAGATGCCAGACGCGTGGCAGAAGTGCTGGGCATCCCCCACTATGTGATGAATTTCAGAAAAGAGTTTCGGGAAAATGTCATGGACTATTTTGTGGCGGAGTATCTGGCGGGCAGGACGCCCAATCCCTGTATCGCCTGCAACCGTTATGTGAAGTGGGAAGCCATGCTGCACAGGAGTCTGGAGATCGGAGCGGATTACATTGCCACGGGGCACTACGCGAGAACGGGACGGCTTGCAAACGGCAGATTTTCAATCCGCAATGCGGTGACGGCAAAAAAGGACCAGACCTACGCGCTCTACAGCCTGACGCAGGAGCAGCTTGCGCATACGCTGATGCCGATCGGCGCATACACGAAAGAGGAGGTCAGGCGGATGGCGGAGGAGGCGGGTCTTCCCGTGGCGCACAAGCCGGACAGCCAGGAGATCTGTTTTATCCCCGACAATGATTATGCCGCTTTCATTGACAGGGAAGCGGGAGAGCGGGTGCCGAAGCCGGGCAGTTTTGTGACAAAGGACGGAAAAGTGCTGGGGCAGCATCTTGGCATCACCCACTACACGGTGGGGCAGCGCAAGGGCTTACATCTCGCGCTGGGGCATCCTGTGTTTGTTACCGAGATTCGTCCGGAGACGGACGAGGTGGTGATCGGTGAGGCGGAGGACGTGTTTGGCACGGAACTTGTCTGTGATCATATCTGTTATATGGGGATGGCAAAACTGACAGAGCCGCGGGAAGTGACTGCGAAGATCCGCTATAACCATGCGAGGGAGAGGTGTGTGATCGAAAAGATAAGCGAAGACCGGATCCGGGTAACGTTCAAACAGCCCGTCCGGGCGATCACGCCGGGACAGGCTGTGGTATTTTACGAGGATGACTATGTGCTGGGCGGGGGGACGATTCTGTAACTCTCCCATAGTGGTAGAGTTTATATTCGCTTTTCCCTATAATTTGTGAAAAGAGGGGCTTCTCTTCTCGTAAGTCGCATAATAGCCAAAGCCGCAGTCCTTTAAGATTCCGGCTGCGCGGTCAAAGGCATGTGCGATCTGCTGCGGTTCGTGGGCGTCCGATCCGACGGTGACGATCTCGCCGCCCAGCTCTCGGAAGCGCCGCAGAACGGCGCGGCAGGGATGGACGTCCCGTATGCCCTTGGCAAGCCCTGCGGTGTTGACTTCAATGCCTTTCTCCATATCGACCAGTTTAGTCAATATAGCGTCGAAAATCTCCTGATACCGTTCGTAGGAATAGTCATCATCTTTCGCCGGACCGTAGCGCACGACATAGTCCAGATGGCCGTAGACGTCAAAATTGCTGTAGCTTTTCAGGTTTTCCAGGATGGATTCGAAATATTCCAGATAAGCCTCTTCCTGGGAACGTCCTTCATAGAAAGAAAAATAATAAGGATCCCGCCCGTGGCAGATATGGGAGGAACCGATGATAAAATCGTAATCGTGCTCTTTGGCAAAAGCTGCATTCTTTTTGGAAAGATGAGGCTGTAAGCCCAGTTCCACGCCGTAGAGCAGGGAAATCCTGTCCGCGTATTTTTCCCGAAGTTTCAGAAAATCGTAGAGATAGGCGTCCGGATTCAACTCCCAGAAGTCCGCAGGCTCCGCGTCGGAGACAGGAAAGTCAAAGTCATTGTGCTCCGTAAAGCACATTTCGGTAAGACCAAGCTCGATGCCCCGAAGGATCATCTCTTCCATAGGCGTGTCGGAATCCCCTGAAAAAGAAGTATGTAAGTGAAAATCTGCGGTGATCGGCATGGTGCGGTTTCCTTTCCCATAAATCTGAAATATTTTTCGATTTACGTCTTGAATTTTTGGGACAAATTGGATAAAATAGAGTCGTTGACAAAATTATATAGCAGCAGTCATAAAAAATCAATCTTTTAGGAGGAACGAAAAATGGCAGTAAGAGTAGCAATCAATGGTTTTGGCCGTATCGGTCGTCTTGCGTTCAGACAGATGTTCGGGGCAGAAGGCTACGAAGTGGTAGCGATCAACGATTTGACAAGCCCGAAGATGCTTGCGCACCTGTTAAAGTACGATTCTTCTCAGGGTAAATATGCTCTGGCGGATACCGTGACCGCAGGTGAGGATTCCATCACGGTGGACGGTAAGACATTAAAGATCTACAAAGAGCCCGATGCAAACAACTGCCCTTGGGGTGAGCTCAAGGTTGACGTTGTGCTGGAGTGCTCCGGTTTCTACACCAGCAAAGAGAAAGCTCAGGCTCACATCAATGCAGGCGCAAGAAAGGTTGTTATTTCTGCTCCCGCAGGAAACGATCTTCCTACCATCGTATACAATGTAAACCACAAGACGCTGAAAGCTTCCGATACCATCATTTCTGCGGCTTCCTGCACCACGAACTGCCTGGCTCCTATGGCTAAGGCGCTGAACGACCTTGCAGGCATCAAGTCCGGTATCATGAGCACGATCCACGCTTACACAGGCGATCAGATGATCCTTGACGGCCCTCAGAGAAAGGGTGACCTGAGAAGATCCCGCGCAGGCGCGGTGAACATCGTTCCCAACAGCACGGGCGCGGCAAAGGCGATCGGTCTTGTTATCCCCGAGCTGAACGGTAAGCTGATCGGTTCCGCACAGCGTGTTCCTACCCCTACCGGTTCCACCACGATCCTGGTTGCTACCGTTGAGAAGTCCGTTACCAAGGATGAGATCAACGCGGCGATGAAAGCAGCGGCTACCGAGTCCTTTGGTTACAACGAGGACGAGATCGTTTCTTCCGATATCGTAGGCAGCACCTACGGCTCCATCTTCGACGCTACCCAGACGATGGTAGGCGAGGACAATCTGGTACAGGTTGTTTCCTGGTATGACAATGAGAACAGCTATACTTCTCAGATGGTTCGTACCATCAAGTATTTCTCTGAGTTGAAGTAAATTCTTTCGGAATTAACCGAGGAAAATTCTTTCAGAATTATCCTCTCGAGCATTGCTTCGCAGGCTCGGAATCATAGCTATGGATAAGAGGCTCGGCCGCTGGGTCGGGTCTCTTTTTAGGAAAAGGAGGAAATCAAATGTCTTTGAACAAGAAATCGGTAGATGATATCAACGTAAAGGGCAAACGCGTCCTGGTGAGATGCGACTTTAACGTGCCTTTGAAGGAGGGCAAGATCACGGATGAGACCCGTATCGTGGCGGCGCTTCCTACGATCAAGAAGCTGATCGGCGACGGCGGCAAGGTCATCCTCTGCTCGCACCTTGGCAAGGTAAAGAACGGCCCCAACGAGGGTGAGTCCCTGGCGCCCGTGGCGGAGAGACTTTCCGAAAAGCTCGGCAAGCCCGTTAATTTCGTAAAGGACGACAACGTGACCGGAGAGAAAGCGACGGCGGCTGTCGCGGCGATGAATGAGGGCGACGTGGTGCTCTTACAGAACACCCGTTTCCGCGGCAAAGAGGAGACAAAGCCCGGCGATGCAGGCGAGGCTTTCGCGAAAGAGCTGGCTGATCTGGCTGACGTCTATGTATGCGACGCTTTCGGTTCCGCGCACAGGGCGCACGCTTCCGTGGCGGTTGTCACAAAGTATATCTCTGAAAAAGGCGGCGAGAACGCAGTCGGCTATCTGATGCAGAAAGAGATTGACTTCCTCGGCAATGCCGTAGAGAATCCGGTCAGACCTTTCGTGGCGATCCTGGGCGGCGCGAAAGTTGCCGATAAGCTCAACGTTATCAACAACCTGCTCGAAAAGTGCGATACCCTGATCATCGGCGGCGGTATGGCGTTTACTTTCTTAAAGGCGCAGGGCTATGAGATCGGTAATTCTCTCGTAGATGAGGAGAAACTCGACTACTGTAAGGAGATGATGGCAAAGGCTGAGAAACTCGGCAAAAAGCTTCTGCTCCCGATCGACACGGGGGTTGCTTCTGCTTTCCCGAATCCGATCGACGGCCCTGTTGACGTAGCGTATGTGGACGCTGACAAGATCCCTGCGGATAAGGAGGGGCTTGATATCGGTCCGAAGACGCAGGAACTGTTTGCAAATGCGGTGAAGAGCGCGAAGACCGTTGTGTGGAACGGTCCTATGGGCGTGTTTGAGAATCCGACGCTTGCAAAGGGCACGATCGCGGTAGCGAAAGCGCTGGCTGAGACGGACGCGACCACCATCATCGGCGGCGGCGATTCCGCGGCGGCATGCAACCAGCTCGGCTTCGCGGATAAGATGTCCCACATCTCCACGGGCGGCGGCGCTTCTCTGGAGTTCTTGGAGGGCAAGGAACTTCCCGGCGTGGTGGCAGCGGACAATAAATAAGAAGATAATTTTATAGAAGGAGAATAGAATCATGGCTAGAAGAAGAATCATCGCCGGAAACTGGAAGATGAACATGACTCCCAGCGAGGCAGTTGCGCTTTGCGCGACTTTAAAGGATCTGGTAGTGAACGATGCGGTGGATGTAGTCTACTGTGTACCCGCGATCGATATCGTGCCTGTGGCGGAGGCTGTGAAAGGCACGAATGTACATGTGGGCGCGGAGAATTTCTACATTGAGGACAAGGGCGCATACACGGGCGAGATCTCCGCTCCCATGTTAAAGGATGCGGGCGTCGAGTATGTGATCATCGGTCACTCCGAGAGAAGAGAGTATTTCAAGGAGGACGACGCTTTCCTGAACAAGAAAGTGTTAAAGGCATTGGAGGCAGGTCTTGTGCCGATCCTCTGCTGCGGCGAGTCCCTGGAGCAGAGAGAGATGAACGTGACGATGGACTGGATCCGCTTACAGATCAAGTCCGATCTGGCAGGCGTGACCGCCGACCAGGTCAAGGGCATGGTGATTGCTTACGAGCCGATCTGGGCAATCGGAACCGGCAAGACCGCGACTTCCGATCAGGCGCAGGAGGTATGTAAGGGCATCCGCGACTGTATTGCAGAAATGTACGACGCGGCGACCGCAGAGGCGGTGCGCATCCAGTACGGCGGTTCCATGAACGCGGGGAATGCAGCGGAATTGCTCGCAAAGCCCGATATCGACGGCGGCTTGATCGGCGGCGCGTCCTTAAAGCCTGATTTCGGGCAGATTGTGAACGCATAAACGTTTTACCGACAATATACACACAAAAAACGGGATATCAAGGAGGCGAGATTCCTTTGATATCCCGTTTTGCCGCAAAGTGGAGGAAAGACAAAAAATGCAACTACAGAATCCGATCATTCGGGGATTTTACCCCGATCCCAGCATCTGCGAGGCGGAGGGAAAATATTACATTGCATGCAGTTCCTTTCAGTATCTTCCCGGCGTGCCGATCTTTGAGAGCGAGGATCTGGTGAACTGGAAGCAGGTCGCCAATGCCCTGACAAGGACGACGCAGGTGGAACTGCATCAGGTGCCGAGTTCCGGCGGAGTGTTTGCGCCGACGCTGCGCTATCATGACGGCACTTTTTACATGGTGACGAATAACAACACTTTCGGAAAGAACTTTTATATTACGACGACAGACATCAGGGGAGAGTGGTCGGACCCCATTTTCGTGGATCAGGAGGGCATCGACCCGTCTCTTTTGTTTGACGGCGGAAAGGTCTATTTTACCAGTAACGGGAGTTACGGACCGGATAGGGGCTGTATTCTGCAATGCGAGATCGACATCCGGACAGGGAAAAAGCTGACGGAAAGTATTCCGATCTGGAATGGCAGCGGCGGCAGATATATCGAGTCGCCCCATCTGTACCATATCGGCGATTGGTATTATCTGATGGTGGCGGAGGGCGGCACGGAATACGGCCATATGATCACCTATGCCAGAAGCAGGGATCCGTTCGGACCGTTTGAGGGCTATGAGGGCAATCCGGTGCTGACGAACCGAAATATGGAAGGACATCGGTGCCGGATCCAGGGAATCGGACATGGAGATCTGATTCAGGACAAAGCGGGAAACTATTATATCGTATGTCTGGGATTCCGGCAGAGCGGAGAATGGCAGCCCTATCACCATTTGGGAAGAGAGGTGTTCCTGACGCCCGTTTTCTGGAAGGAAGACGGCTGGTTTACCGCCGGAGAGCAGGGGGTCGTGACGGAATGGATGGATGTGGAGCTTGACGGAAAGCAGGATACGGACATTTATAACGTTTCCTCTGCAAACCTGGATCAGTGCGCCCTGCGCTGGAGTTATCTGCGGGATTATCATAAGGAAAATTATGAATTTACGAAAAACCGTATCAATCTAAAGGGCACGGCGGTTACATTGGAGGAAGCCGACACGCCGACTTTCATGGGGATCCGACAGTCGGAATTTGACACCCGCCTTGCGGTGAAAGTTTCCGGGCAGGCGCGGGAAGCGGGCGTCACCTTTTATATGGACGAGTGCCAGCATTATGATCTGGCGCTGGTGCGGGAAGACGGCGCGCGGAAAGTGATACTGCGGCTTCATGTGGGAGACGCGTCATGCGTGGCGGGAACGGTCGATCCGGATCAGGGAGACGCCGCGGTAGAGGTTCTGGTCACGTCCGATGCGGAAAAATATGATTTTTACTGCATGGTAAACGGGGAGAAAAAGTTTCTTGGCAGCGCGAGGACGAAATATCTTTCTTCGGAAGTGGCAGGCGGGTTTACCGGCGTGCTGATGGGACTGTACGCGGTGGATGAAGCCGGGAAATGGGCGGCGTTTGAGGACCTTGTGTGGCAGCAGGGGTAAAACCCCGGAGGGCAGAATGTTTTTTAACAGATTTAAGATCAAGAGACAGATGTATCAGATCTATGGTCTGGTTGTAGTGGTGCCGGTCCTTTTGATCGGCGCTTTCCTGATTGCCGGGATCTATCGGTTGATGATAAAGGATAATGCGGAACTTGTGCATTCCGATAATTATCGGGTGCGGAACGTTCTCTTTGACCTTACCAGAGAACTTTACGGAATCTCGAAAGATATTTCGTTCGACGACGGGGTGAGGGGGATCCTGGCAACGGAATTTGCGTCGCGGCAGGCTTATGTCAGCGCGGTCGATCAAAACGAGATCTTAAGCAAGTATGCGCAGACTTATGCCCAGATCGGAAAGATCGAAATCTTTACGGACAATCCTTACTTAAGCGAATACAAGCAGTTTGTGCAGGTGGACGAGGAGACCGCCGGGATGGTCTGGTACACGCAGGCGCTGGAGAAGCCGGGCGTGTTCTGGCGGGCGATTCCCTGGAATGAGGGGTATCGCGATTCGACCTGGGATCTGTGCCTTGTCAAGGGAATCACGTTAGTTAATACGCCTTACCATGCGGTACTGGTCATTCATATTGACACGAATTACTTACAGATCTGGACGGACAGTACGGAGTACGAGAGCGTGATGTCGGTGGACAGGGGAGCGGTCTTCTATGCTTCCGACACAAAGCGCCTTGGTCTGGCGCAGCCGATCACAGTGGATTATGAGGAGCCTTATTTTCAGTACAGCGGGATCGAGAAAGTGGACGGACAGACCTGTTTCGTGGAGGTGGCGACTCTTCACGCCTACCAGTCGCGGTCCAGGATCTATCTGTGTTCCCTGGATAAAAAAGGCTGTCAGAACATTCGGAATATCATGATCATCTGCGCGCTGATTACATTGACTGCATTGGTCATTCCCGGCATTCTCCTTTATTTCTTTACGAGATCCCTGACGGGGCGCATCACGCTGCTTCGGCAGGAGATGCACAAGGTGAGCAATCAGGATTACGAACTGATTCCGGCGTTCCGGGGAGAGGACGAGCTTTCGGAGGCTTTCGGCGATCTCCAGGTCATGGTGGAAAATATCAAGGAGCAGGAGGCGCGGGCGTTCGAGTCGCAGCTTACGGAACAGGAACTTTTGATCAGGCAGCAGGAGATGGAGTTTAAGGTGCTCTCCAGCCAGATCAATCCCCACTTTCTCTACAATACGCTGGAGACGATCCGCATGAGAGCGTTTGCAGCGGGGGATAAGGAGGTGGCAAAAGCCATCAAACTGCTGGGAAAATCCATGCGCTATGTGCTGGAGAATTTTGGCGCTTCTTTCACAACGCTCGCGGAGGAACTGCATCATGTGGAGGAATACATCGAGATCCAGCAGCTCCGCTTCGGGGAAAGGATCCGCTATGAGGAGGAGATCGAGGCGGGACTTGTGCCGGAGGAGTGCCGGATGCTGCCGCTTCTTTTGCAGCCCGTAGTGGAAAATGCCATCATTCACGGGTTGGACGATATCGAGGCGGGCGGTCTGGTCAAAGTCAGCGCCTGCAAAAAGAAACCGGACGCGGCGGGGGAGGAATTTCTGATCGTCGATGTGGAGGACAACGGCTGCGGCATGACGGAGGAAGTCCTCGGCAGGCTCAGGCGCGACATCGAGATCCGCGATATGAGCCGCAGCAAGAGTATCGGGCTGTATAACATCAATCAGCGCATCAAACTGCATTACGGCGAGGGATACCGCATCCACATTTATGCGGAGCCGGAAAAAGGAACCCGCGTGAGACTGGTCCTGCCTGCTGATAAACTGCGGGATTGACAGACAAGGTCTAAAAATGACGGTATTTTTTCTCTATTCTTTTCGGTATTTTTTGTATCGGAATTTTCTTATAATAGAACTATCGGGGAATGCAAAAAACGAGAGGAGAGGATGGCGGGGCATGAGTGCGAGAAAAGCGCAGAAAGAAAAGGTCGTCAAGACGAAATTCAGCATGCATTTGATGTGGAAGCAACGGTATCTGCTAATGATGTCGCTTCCCTTCGTAATATGGCTGATCATTTTTAAGTACATACCCTTATGGGGCTGGACGATGGCATTTCAGGAGGTAAAACCGAAGAATCTTGGAAAACATATCTGGGAGAGGCCGTTTGCGGGGCTGGATAACTTCGCGAAGGCATTCAGCGACCGGATGTTCAAGCAGACGATGATCAACACCATCGGCTTAAGTATCCTGGGAATCGCGGCAGGAACGCTGATGGCGATCCTGTTTGCGCTGATGTTGAACGAGATCCGCTTCATGAAATTCAAGAAGATCACGCAGACGATCTCCTACCTGCCGCACTTTGTATCGTGGGTGGTCATCGCCAGTATCGCAAAGATGGTCTTAAACGACGGCGGTATGCTTGACACGCTGTTCGGCACAAAGCTGGGACTCATGAGTACGAACTCGCCGCTGTTCTGGGGGACGGTCATTTTGGTCAATACCTGGAAAGAGATGGGATGGGACGCTATCGTTTATCTGTCCGCGATGGCAGGCATCGATCAGGGTCTGTATGAGGCGGCAAAGGTGGACGGAGCAAACCGTCTCCAGAGAATCTGGCATATCACGCTGCCGGGCATCAAGCCCACAGTCGTTGTGCTTTTGATCATGAGCATCGGCGGCGCGCTGAACGTCGGCATGGAGCGGCAGATGCTGTTGAGTAACGGTATCGTACAGGATCACGCGATGGTGCTTTCCTGGTTTGCTTACGTCAGAGGTATCGGTAACAGCAACTACGGTCTCGGTACTGCGATCGGTATGTTCCAGTCCTTAGTCGGCATCATCCTGCTGCTTATTGCGAATAAGATAGCCGGATGGCTCGGCGAGAGCAGACTGATATAGAGGAGGGATGGATCATGGCGAAAGTAAAAGCAAACCGTATCAAGAGCCGCGACAATATTCTGGATTATATTTTGCTGGTGGTGTTCATCTTCCTGATCATCATTACGATATATCCGTTCTTAAACGTGCTGGCGATCTCCTTTAACGATCCCATCGACACGATGCGGAACATTAACTTCATCATACCCAGAAAGTTTACACTGAGCAATTATGTGTATGTGTTCAGGGAGAACAGCCTCTTAAAAGCCTTTGTGCTCTCCGTTTTAAGAACGGTGATCGGCGCGGGCGCGGGTGTGATCTGCACGGCGATGCTGGCTTATGTTTTGAGCAGAAAAGATTTCTATTTCAATAAGTTATTTACGATGCTGTTTGTCATCACCATGTATGTCAGCGGCGGTCTGATTCCGGAATATCTGCTTTTGATGAGAGACTTAAAGCTGGGCAACAACTTTATCGTCTATATCATTCCGGGTCTGATCTGGGTCTACAATATGATCCTGGTGCGTTCCTTTATCGAGGGGCTCCCGCTGGCATTACAGGAGGCGGCGCGGGTGGATGGCGCGAATGACTTTGTGATCTGGGCGAGGATTGTCCTGCCGTTATGTAAACCGGTTCTGGCGACCGTGGCGCTCTTCTACGCAGTAGGACAGTGGAACTCTTTCATGGATACATACCTCTATGCAAAGGAACTGCCTACCTTGCAGTATGTGCTGTACGAGATCATGGAGAAAGCGCAGGTCAAGATCGATCCCCACGCGGCGGAGCAGCTTAAGAACGCGGTGTCGCCCCTGTCCGTGCGAATGGCGGTCACGATCGTTGCAACGGTGCCGATCATCATCGTCTATCCGTTCTTACAGAAGTATTTCGTGGGCGGCATGACAGTCGGCGCAGTAAAGGATTAAACGGATATTTACCCGGCCTTGTGTCGGTAAATATAAAGAACTCAATGTGTTGAGGAGATACCTCAGACAAGAAGGGAGAAAAAGTATGAAAAGTAAAAGAGTTTGCGCGCTGCTTATGACGGCGGCGATGGTAGCCGGTACATTAGCCGGCTGCGGCGGCAATGACAGCAGCGCAACCACAGGCGGCGACAGCGCGCCTGCAGCACAGGAGAGCAGCGACAGCAGTGATGCGGCTGCATCTGACGACAGCGGCGACAGCAGCGATGCGGCTGCATCCGGAGAAGTGATCGAACTGACTTTCTTCAATGCGGATGCAAACCAGGATGATCCCTGGACGGATCCCGTGGCGCTTGCGATCACGGAGAAGACCGGCGTGAAGTTAAAGACCAGCCGCCCTGTCGGCGGTAACGACGAGAGCGAGTCCGTTGCGCTGATGATCGCGGAGCAGAATTATCCAGACATCATCTTTGCAAAGGGTTCCGCAGGCGGCCTGATCGACGCAGGCGCAATGATGGATATGACGGATCTGATCGAGCAGTACGGTCCCAACATCAAGAAGCTTTACGGCGACGAGTTTGATAAGTTAAAACAGTCTGCGGATGATCCTTCCATCTATCAGTTATCCGCTTATGCAGTAGGCGGCACGAGATTCAAGGATGCGGGCAATATGCAGATCCAGTGGGCAGCTCTGAAAGCAAAAGACTATCAGATCCCGAAGAATCTGGACGAACTGGAAACCATGATCAAAGATTTCATCGCAGAGAATCCGACCACGGATGAAGGTCTGGACAGGATCGGCATCAGCCTTTCCACTTCCGACTGGCACTGGCTGATCACGCTGGGCAACCCTGCGGGCTTCATCGCAGACGGCGCACCGGATAACGGACAGTGGATCGTGACGGATGACAACCAGGCTCTGTACAAATTTACCTCCGAAAGGGAGAGAGAGTACTTCAAGTGGCTGTGCCGTATGTACAACGAGGGCATTCTGGATCCCGAGTTCGCGACCCAGACCCACGAGGACTATGTTGCAAAGATCGCTTCCGGTCGTGTCGTAGCGCTCTTTGATAAGGATTGGGATTATCAGGACGGTGAGAAAGTCCTGAAAGCAGACGGCAAGTATGATCTGACCTATGCAGGTCTGCCTGTTACGATGGATGAGACGGTAAAGTGCCCGTCCCTCATGTATCAGGGTCTGACCACCGGTACCGGCGTCGGCATCACCACGACCTGTAAGGATCCCGTTGCGGCGATCAAGTTCATCGACTTCCTCTGCTCTGATGAGGGTCAGGTACTCAACAAGTGGGGTATCGAGGGTGTGAACTACTTCATCGACGACGAGGGTCATCGTTACAGGACGGAAGAGGAGATCAAGCAGTCTCAGGAAGATGCTGATTACTCCAAGAATACGGGCGTAGGCTTCCACAACTATCCGTTCCCTTCCTATGGCGACGGTATCCTGGATCCTACCGGCAGCACCTACACTACCACCAGCAAGCAGGCCGTGATCGACGAGTACAACGAAGAAGAGAAAGCGGCTGTCGAGGCATGGGGCGTAGAGCTGATCGTGGATATGTTCCCGCAGCCCGACGAGTTTGAAACACCTGATTATTCTCCTCTCTGGGCATATGCGATCCCGATCGAGGTTACGGAGACCGTGGATAAGCTGGATGAGGTTGCATGGTCTGCTCTGATCAAGTGCGTGACCGGCTCTGAGGCAGATTTTGACGCAAACTATGACGCAATGCTCGCAGAGTTCGAGGCGACCGGCATCAACGAGGCGCAGCAGATGATGACTGATATCATCGCAGAGAAAGTAGCGATCGTACAGTAAACTGTCGGGAAACCGATCGGACATACAGACATATGAGATATAAGAAGTGGAGCAGACCAATCGGTCTGCTCCCTTTTTTCCGTGCCGGATGCGGCGGTTATCCCATTTTTTCAGGGGGGGGGTAAATGGATTTGCGGAATCAGCGGAAAGGCCGTGCCCTTTCCGAAATTCGGCGGGACTCATTCCCACATATTTGCGGAATTTTTTGTGGAAGTAATCCACGTTCCTGTAGCCGACCTGTTCTGCGATCTCGTACACTTTCAGGTTGTTTTCCAAAAGCAGTTCCTGCGAGCGCTCAATGCGCCTGTGATCCACATAGGAGTTGAACGTTTCGCCCACGTTCTTGGTAAAGATCTTACCCAGATAGGCGCTGTTGTAGCCAAAGAGGGGCGCGATGGCTTCCAGCTTGATGTTTTCCCGAAAATGATGGTCGATGTAAAAGAGGACGTCGTAGAGGATCGTGTCTTTGGCGGTATTTCCGAGCGCGCCCATGACGGCTTCAAACTGTTCCGAAAAAAATCGGAGGATCTCATAGAGATAGCTGCTCTTCTGGATAAAGGCAATGGCTTCGGAGTTGTTGCAAAAAGGGAGCGCAAGCGTTGGATAGTGCTGCGTCATCTTCTCACGGATCTGTAGAAATAAATCGGTCAAAAACAGACGGATATGCGAAATATCGTCAGAAGAATACTCGAGGAAACGTTCTAATTCCTGCAAAATATCCACAGCCATCCGGCGGTTGTAGGAAGAGAGGCAGTCGCACAGGCGTCCCGCATAGTCCGCCAGATTGCTCTGCGTGAGAAAGGGAGTCGTTCCGTCTGCCGAGGGCGCGGTATCCCGCTGCAGTTTGGGGAGCGCTTCAAAGCCGACGGCGGAAAGCCCCGGCGGGCAAAAAAAGCGGCGCGCAAGGAGGGCTGCGGCATCTTCATAAGAGAGATGGATATCCTCCGGACCGGATACAGGTCTTCCGTAAGTCAGAAAGACCGCGTCAGGGACAGCGCCGTCCGAAGCTTCCTCCGGCTCAAGGCGCTCCAAAAGATCGTTTAACACCGAAAGCCCCTGCTCTCCTTTGAGAAGCAGCGCATCGCGGTTCTCGACGGACAGATGCTCATACAGGGCGCCTTTCCGGTCTGCGTCCTGTGAAAGGAAGCCGAAAAAAGCGGCAAAAGAGCTGTCTTTTGCGGGAAGCCCTTCACAGAGGACCACCTGGTAGAGAGCGGCGTCCAGACCGAAAGCCTGCCTGGCATCTGCGGAAAGGGGAGCGGGGAGCGTACCCGTCATCAGCTCCCGCAGGACACTGTTCTTTGCCCTGTTTTTGTAGGCGCTTAGATGGGTGGAATCCTGCTTTTCCTGCGCAAGTTCGTCCCGGATCTGCGAGACGGTCTGATATAACTCGTCCTCGTCGATGGGCTTCGTGAGATAGAAGCGGACGCCGTTTTTCATGGCTTCCTGCGCGTACTTAAAGTCAGAGTAGCCGCTTAAGATGATGCACTTTCCCGTAAATCCGGCCTCTCGGGCAAGGCGGATGACCTCTGTGCCGTGAAGCCCGGGCATTTTAACGTCGAGCACGACCAGCGCGGGATCAAGAGTCAGGATCTGCGCGAGCGCTTCCCTGCCGTTTGCGGCTTCCCCGCAGAGCGAAAAGCCCAGCGATTCCCAGTCGATGATCTGCTTTAAGCCTTCCCGTATGGAATTTTCGTCGTCTGCGATAAACAGTTTTTCCATCTTAACGCATCCTTATAATCATTCTACATAAATCTTACATACTACGGGGAAGCCGCTTTTTATGCCCGCCGCCGTAAGGTGCAGCCCCTCATCATCGACAAAATACTGCGGTTTTTCGGGAAAGCCCAAAACTTCTACATCGCGGATGATACCGTGGAAGTTTGGCTTGTTGGGATCCGCAGAGCGTCCGAGGGAGCGGATCAGGAACGTTCCGTCGTCGGGGCAGCGCAGGCAGGCGGCGTAGATGCAGCCGTTTCCTGCGGTAAAGCGGAAATCCTCTTTCGTGTAGCTTGTGGCGGACGCATCGGAGAACTGTCCTTCCGTCTCTTTCGTCGGACCTTCCGCCGCGTGCCGCCAAGGTTTGGTCTGCCGGACGGCTTCCCCGTTTACAGCCATCCATGCGCCGATATCCCGCAGGATTGCGGCGTCTTCCTCGGCAAAACTGCCGTCCGCTTTCGGCCCTACGTTTAGCAGCAGACAGCCGTTTTTGCTGACAACATCCAAAAGATAGCAGAGGATCTCATTGCTGCTCTTATAGTCGAGAGAAGTCGTGTAACACCACGAATTTCGGGCGATGGCGGTGTCTGTCTGCCACGGGTAGGGTTTCGCGTCCGCAAACTTTCCGCGCTCCACATCGACGATGCCGCTGCCAAACGCCATCGCGTCGTGTTTGTAGCAGATGGCGGCTTCGTACCCTTTTTCGGCGGCGCGGTCGTAATAGTAAGCCGCGATCTTTCTAAGGTACGGCTTGTACGCCTCGTGCTGGATCCACCAGTCGAAATACAGAAGCTTCGGCTCATAGCGGTCGATGATCTCACAGGTACGGCAGAGCCAGTCCTCCAGAAATTCGCGGTCAGGGTAGGGTTTTGCAAAAAGGTCCTGCTGGTCGGGCTGGGTCTGTTCCGAGGGCCAGTAGAAATCGCCGCAGGAGAGCGGCTCTTTGATATCGCTGTCGAAATCCTTGCCGTTTCCCATGAACCAGTGATGTTCCGCACGGTGGGAGGATGCGCCGACCAAGAGCCCCCGCTTTTCGCAGGCGGCTTTCAATTCACCGAGAATATCCCGCTTCGGACCCATCTGCGCGGCATTGTAGACAGAGAGGCTGCTTTGGTACATCTGGAAGCCGTCGTGATGCTCCGCAACGGGGATCACATAGCCTGCGCCCGCATTGGCGAAAGTTTCCGCCCAGTGGTCGGGGTCGAATTTTTTGGCTGTAAAGAGCGGGATAAAGTCCTTGTAGCCAAAGTCCTTATGCGGCCCGTAGGTCTTGATATGGTGCTCGTACTCGGGCGTTCCCTGAATGTACATATTGCGGGAATACCACTCGTTGTTGAAAGCCGGTACGCTGAACAGCCCCCAGTGGATAAAAATGCCGAATTTTGCCTCCCGGAACCAATGCGGCACCTGAAAGGCGGTCAGGGATGCCCAGTCGTCGCGAAACGGCCCCTGCGCGATCACCCGGTCGATCTCGGTGAGATAGCTTGCTTTGTCGGTTATCTGAAACATGGTGTCCTCCTTAGTCTAAATCTTTGTTTTGTTTTTTGTTTCCTGTAATTCCTCTAACCTATCCGTTTTTTTCGCAGATTTTTCAAATAGTCTTTTCTAAACGTTCTGGCATTGTCAAAAAATTCTGATTCGGAATTAGAAAAATGATTCAGGTCAGCCTTTAGCGCCAATAATTCCATCGTACAAACCAGATCCGCGACCTGAAAAAGTTTATAATCAAGCTTTTACAAGGCAAGTCATATAACGGATATTGATACGGCGGGTAAAATTATACAGAAGATTGAATAAATGCTTCCGATCCTCCAGCAGTTCATTTTCATAAACGGATTCCCGCCTGATCAACGGTCCTACATGGATTGCGTGGATATTTCTGCCATTTTGTACAATGTAATGATCCATTTTGGCGATTTCTCCGGATATATCTACACTTTGCTCATGTGCGACCATCGCGACCAGATAATAGGGATTATGCTTCTCATACGGACCAAAATCACCGCTTTCGTCTATGAAGATGCTAAGTATCTTTTCTGTCATATTTATCTCCCGTTCAAACGAAAAAGGCGAGGAATCTCCCCGCCGCTCGGTGGACCAGGGTCTTACGACCAGCCCAAAACTGTAATGCATTACAGTTATATGTTACTCAAAAAATATCACATATATACGAAAAAAGCAAGTATTTTTTCATTAATTTGATTTATGTCGATTTATTTGTAAAAAGCAGGAATTTTCTCCATGCCTTTGACAAAAGAGAAAAGCTGTGCTACACTATCGCCATAATAAAATATCACATCAACTGCAGCCGCGCCCCTGCGGCACACGGAATAGGGTGAGAAGCCCTGCGAGTCGGTCACTGTGATGCCTCCCCGTGAGGATGAGTCAGATACGTGGCAGTTTGATGGCATTCTGCCGAAACCGGAACTGCGTACTTTCGGCCTTGCTGCGTCCTGCGGCAGGGTTTTTTGAGTTCTGCGCTTCGGTGCAGAACTTTTTCGTGTGCTGAGATTGTGTAAACAGCATAATCAACGCAGACTCGCTTGCGCTCCATTCCAAGCGTAACAGTGCTAAATTCGTGAGAAACCTCATTAAGCACTGACGCTTTACAAGGGTCTGCTTATGGTTATCCTATTTGCACAATTATCATAATTTGAAACAAAAGAAAGCGAGGAGAACGACATGAAAAAGAAAACGACAACCAGAATCACGGCATTACTCTTGGGGATGCTGCTGTGCATGATGACTGCCTGCGGCGGACAGGCGGCGCCTGCGGCGGAGAGCGAAACGCCCGTTGTGGAGACAGCAGAGACGGAAGCGCCCGCAGCAGAGAGCACGGAAACGGAAGAGCCTGACGTGGAACCGGCAGCGACGGAAGCCGAGGCGCAGTCAGCGCTTCCGACGACCGACCCCAGCGGCGCGGCAATCACGATTCCCGAACAGGTGGACACTGTGATTGCGCTTGCCCCCTCGATCTGTGAAACGCTGGTGGCGCTTGGCGAGGGAGAGAAGCTCGTGGGCTATGACTTGCAGAGCGTCGGCCTCGAGGGACTGCCCGAAAGCGTTCCCACGTTTGACACGGTGAATCCCGATGTGGAGCAGCTCACAGCCCTTGCGCCGGATATGCTTCTGGTGTCGAGCCTTTCTCTGTATGATCAGGAGGCGCCCTACCAGCCTCTCATTGACGCTGGGGTATGTGTGATCTGTGTACCCACCAGCGTGAGCATTGAAAATGTGCGGAGCGATATCCGCTTTCTGGCGGCGGCTCTCAGCGTGCCGGAGGAGGGAGAGCGCGTCGTTGCGGAGATGGATGCAGAGCTTGACAGACTGTCTGCGATGGTTTCCGATATTCCGGAGGAGGAGAAAAAGAGCGTTTATTTTGAAATCTCTCCCGCGCCTTATCTGTACAGTACAGGCAGTGGTACTTATCTGCATGAGATGATCGAACTGGCGGGAGGAAAGAATGTCCTTGCCGATCAGAGCGATTGGATCGCCGTGGAGGGTGAGAGCGTGGTCGCAGCAAATCCGGATGTGATCTTTACGAATGTCAATTATACGGATGCGCCGGTGGAGGAGATCCTTGGCAGAGAGGGCTGGGCAGGAATATCTGCTGTAACGAATCAAGATGTCTATTATATCGACAACATGGCGTCTTCCCTGCCGAATCAGAATATTGTGAAAGCTGTGGATCAGATGGTGCAGGCGCTCTATCCCGAGCGCTATGCTGCACAATGAGTACGGGCAGAAAAATGGGGCTGCTGCTTCTGCTGGCGCTATGTGCCCTGCTCCTTGGCGTGGGGGCGGGGAGCGTTTCCGTGCCGCCCGGTGATATCCTTGCCATTCTGGCGGAACGCCTTATGGGGAGACCGCTGCCGGAGCATCTTCCGGCAAGCTACAGCGTTATGATACTGGATATGCGCCTGCCGCGGGTTCTTTTAGCATTTTTGACGGGGGCTGCGCTGTCTGTGGGCGGCGCCGTGATGCAGTCCGTATTGCAGAATCCTTTGGCATCTCCCTTTGGTCTGGGCGTCTCTTCGGGGGCAGGTCTGGGGGCGGCGCTTGTTATTGTGCTGGGGCTTACATCGGCGGGGATCAGGGCTTTCCTGCTGCCCGCCGTCAGTCTGGGCTTTGCGCTCGGTACGGTGTTCTTTGTACTGTTTCTTTCGGCAAGGCTTGACCGGGGGATGTCCAATGTGACCATCGTGCTGGTGGGCATGGTAGTCTCGCTGTTTTGCAATGCCATGATGTCATTGCTTGCTACTGCTTCGCCGTCCTACGCGCAGCGCATTCAGCTGTGGCAGCTCGGCAGTTTTTCCATGCGGGAGTGGAGCGCGGTATGGGCGCTTTTGCCGATTGTCCTGCTGGCAGGTCTTTATTTCCTGCGCTATGCAAAGGAACTCGACGTGATGACTTTCGGGGAGGAACAGGCTGTGGCTATGGGTGTGGATCTGCGGAGAGTCAAAGGGAGACTGATGACGGCGGTGGCGGTGCTCATCGGTGTGGCGGTGGCTTTCGTGGGGATCATCGGTTTTGTGGACCTCATTGTGCCTCACGCTGTACGGCGTTTTTTCGGTGCGGCGCACAGAAAGCTTCTCCCGGCATGCGCTTTGGCAGGCGGCACATTTCTTGTCCTGTGCGATCTGGCGGCAAGGACGCTTACGCCGCCGCATGAGATTCCGATCGGCTCCATCACGGCGCTGCTTGGCGCGCCTTTCTTCTTATACCTTTTTTTTGCGGGACGGCGGAATGATTGAAGTTTGTGCCGCCATGCTGCAAAATGGTTTGACATGAGGATAATACGATCATGAACAAAACGATGCTTGCGGTGGAACATTTATCATGCGGTTACGGGAAAACGCCGATCATCCATGATCTGTCTTTTCGGGTGGAGGCGGGAGAAAAACTGTGTATCCTCGGACCGAACGGCTGCGGTAAGACCACGCTTTTGCGGGCGCTTGCAGGCGTGCTTTCCAGCGAGGGACGTGTGGAAGCGGACGGTCTTTCGCTGGATGGAGAGACTACGAAACAGCGTGCAAAAAAGATCGCTCTGATGAGTCAGTTTTCGCAGGCGGCTTTTGCCTATACCGTGTATGAGGCGGTCATGCTGGGGCGCTATGCCCATCAGTCCGGATTCTTTCCTGCGGAGACGGAGGCTGACCGCGCGGCGGTGGAGGAAGCCCTGCGCCTTGCAGACGCATGGGAGCTTCGGGAGGAGATGGTGACAAAACTTTCCGGCGGGCAGCTCCAGCGGGTGTTTTTAGCCAGAGTCTTCGCACAGGATCCGAAGATCATTCTTTTGGACGAGCCTGCGAATCATCTGGACCTGCGGGCGCAGGCGGAACTGATCGAGAGCCTGCGGGAGTGGACGGCAAGGGGAGAGCGGTGTATCGTGGGTGTGTTCCACGATATCAGTCTGGCGCTTTCCTTTGCGGACTCGGTGCTTTTGCTCGATCGGGGAAGCGCGCTTGCCTGCGGTCCGGCAAAAGAACTGGATCTTAGTCTTTTGGATGGACTCTATGATATGGATGTACGCCGTTATATGAAGACCCTGCATGGCAGGTGGGGATGAGGAGGAGAGAAAATGGCGCTTTACAGAAGCCCTTATGAGGCATATCCATTTTTGTGTGATGCGGACGATGATCTGCGCTGTGATTTTGAACTGCTCACGGATGAGCTTGCAAGCGGCACGGGACTTTTGCGGAGTCAGGTAGCGGAGCGGAACCTACAGGAGGAGCTTGTGTGGATCTGTGAGCTGATCTACCATATCAATCCGACCTTGCGCACGTCGCTTACGGTGACGGAGGAAGAGACGAAACGTCTCGCGGCTATGGTGGACAGGATGCAGGCGGAGAGCACGGTGCATGGGTTTGTGCTGCCCTGCGGCTGTGAAAGCGCGTGTACGGCACATCTTCTGCGGGTCAGGGCGAAATGTCTGGTGCGGCTTTTGTACCGCTGTCTGCATCGGGGACATGAGGTCCCTGAGAGACTTTTGGATCTCTGCAATCTGCTTTCGGGGTATTTCTTTTTGCTGGCGCTTAAGCTGAACGCTCTGGAAGGCGTGGAGGAGCGCGGTTATCGCAGCCGGAATTACCGCTGAAAAGCCGTGCTGTCGGCAAAGAATGCTTCTAAACGGAGAAAAATGAGCATGGAACATTCATCCCGATTTTTTGAAAACACAAGCTGCCAGTATTTTCCCTGCCACAAGGGTCTGGCGGATTTTAACTGCTTGTTCTGCTATTGCCCGTTGTATGGAAGAGAGAACTGCCCGGGGAACCCTTCCTATCTGGAAAAAGGCGGAAAGAAGATAAAGGACTGCACAAACTGTACCTTTCCCCATCAGCCCGAACATTACGATGCGATCATGCGGATCCTGAAAGCGTAAAGAAGTTTTTGGAAAAACCTATTGACAGATGCGGGAACAAATTGTATGATTGCAATATAAAATCATAGTAAACATATAGGAAATATATGAAATGTACAGAGCGGAACAGACGCGCTTGAAAAGAGCGTGCGGTAAATGACTCTGACAAGGGAGGGTATGATGGCAAGAGAAAGAGGAATCGGCACAAAATGTCTCCATCTGGAGACGGAGGAAGGAACGTTTGACCATTACGGCGCGGTCAGCTTTCCCATCTATCAGACGGCGACCTATGCGCACCCGGGCGTGGGACAGAGCACAGGGTACGATTACAGCCGTTTGCAGAACCCGACCAGAGAGCAGTTGGAAAAGGTCGTAGCTTCTCTGGAAAAAGGCATAGACTCGCTCGCGCTCTCTTCCGGCATGGCGGCGATAACGCTTCTGATGGAGCTGTTTGCGCCGGGCGATCATCTGATCGTGGATGCGGATCTGTACGGCGGCAGCACCCGCCTGTTTCAGAATGTCTCGCAAAAGAACGGGATCGCCTTTACCGCTCTGGACTGTTATAAAGAAGATGTCGCATCCTGTATCCGGAAGAACACGAAAGCCGTCTATATCGAGACGCCGACGAATCCGATGATGCATGTGACGGATATCGCGGCGCTGGCAAAGCTGACCAGAGAGCGGGGCATCCTCCTGATCGTTGACAATACGTTTCTGTCCCCGTATTTTCAGAATCCGCTGGAACTGGGCGCGGATATCGTCGTCCACAGCGGGACAAAATATCTGGGCGGGCACAATGATACGCTGGCGGGCTTCCTTGTGACGAACAGGGAAGACATCAGGGAGCGGCTGCGGTTTCTTGTAAAGACCACAGGCGCGGGGCTTGCGCCCTTTGACAGCTGGCTAATCCTGCGGGGGATCAAGACGCTGGGGATCCGCATGGAAAAGGCGCAGGAAAACGCGCTGCTCCTTGCAAAATGGCTGGAAACGCAGGAGGCTGTGACGCAGGTGCTCTATCCGGGGCTGCCCGCCCACCCCGGCTATGAGATCATGAGACGGCAGAGCAGAGGCTTCGGGGCAATGCTGACCTTTCAGGTGGAGAGCCGGGAACTTGCGCATTTCATTTTGGAAAAAGTGCGCCTGATCCGCTTTGCGGAAAGTCTGGGCGGCGTGGAGACGCTCATCACCTATCCGATGACCCAGACCCATGCGGATGTGCCGGAGGAAGTGCGCCTGAAAAACGGCATTACGGAGCGGACGCTGCGGCTTTCCGTGGGAATCGAGGACGGAGAGGATCTGCTGGAGGAACTGCGCCGGATCTTTGCCGGGAAGCCGTAGAAAATCGCAAAGACATTCCGCTGTCCCTAGACAAACCCCGTGAAAAAAGGTATACTGAATCTATATTTCTTTCGGAAAACGGGGATAGGAGAAAAACGGGCATGAACTATAAGGCGGTTCCTTTTGAACAGCGGATCAAAGACAACGTAAAAAATTACGGCATGGATCATCTCTACCAGATCGACGCCATTGCGGAGAGTATGCGGGCGCTCCATGCCTTGAGCGGGATCGAGGCGCTCCTCACGGAACGGCACGGGGAAAAGGTGGTGTCCGTGGGGAATTTCGCGGGCTTTACGCCGGATGTGGTGGGAGAGCCGGGCAGAAAGATCAGGGTCTACGGGCGCACCGTTGCCCATCTCTATGCAAAGACGGAGGGGGTCGCGGCGGAAAAGCGTAAGGAGGCGGAGAAGCTTCTCGACGCGTTTGCCCATATGCTGTCCCATTGGGGCGAGGAGGCTTATCTCCACAGGGAATCGGCAATCTATGCGGATGAATTGGAGGATAAGGTGGGCGCCCGGCATGTGCAGACTGCCAGAGGAGAGAACGAGGACGCGCTCACGGGCGTGTATAATAAGGTCTATTTTGAGGAACGGATGCGGGTGATCGACAGAGCCGAGGTCGTGCCTGTCGCGGTCATCAATTTCAATATCAACGACTGGAAGTTTGTGAACGATCATTTTGGCGACGAGGAGAGCGATCGGCTGATCTGTACGATCGTCGATATCTTAAAGCAGGAAAAGAAGCCCGACTATGTGATCGGCCGCGTGGACGGCGACGTCTTCATTGTGCTGATCCCGATGGCGGAGGACGGCGAAGCGGAGGATTACTGCTGGCGGGTAAAGCGGGCATGCCAGACTTTTGAGGACGATATCCTTGCGCCCTCCGTGGCGTGCGGTCTGGTCTATAAGCGCAATGTTGAAGAGCGGCTGGCGGATAAGCTGCCGGATGCGGAATACGAGATGTTCAACAATAAATTTGAACTGAAAAATGCGCCGGGCTACCGGGAACGGCTGGAACACGGGTTGCAGTCTTGAGCGGCGATTTATAAAATAAGTATAAAATCCCTGATTATGGATAAAAACGAGATAATGCGAGAAAACGAGAGAAAATAAGAGGGAAATCGAGGAAAAGTCATATATACGGCTGTGAAACAATTTGCAAACCCCCGCATATATGACTAATATATGTTCTAGCGTTAGCACTCGATGGTAGTGAGTGCTAACAAATCAAAGTAAAAGAAAGACATCATATACAAAGAAGGAGGCAATCATCATGAAGTTGACACCACTTGGAGACAGAGTCGTACTCAAGCAGTTGGAAGCGGAGGAGACCACGAAATCCGGTATCGTTTTACCGGGGCAGAGCAAAGAGAAGCCGCAGCAGGCGGAGGTCATCGCGGTTGGTCCCGGCGGCGTTGTGGACGGTAAAGAGGTCAAGATGGAAGTGAAAGTCGGCGATCAGGTCATTTACTCCAAATATTCCGGCACAGAGGTGAAACTTGGCGAGGATGAGGAGTATATCATCGTGAGACAAAACGATATCTTGGCGGTTGTTGAATAAAAAATAGGAGGACATCGATCATGGCAAAGGAAATTAAATATGGTGCAGAAGCCAGAGCGGCTTTGGAGTCTGGCGTAAATCAGTTGGCGGACACCGTCAGGGTGACACTTGGACCGAAAGGCAGGAACGTAGTGCTGGATAAATCCTACGGCGCGCCCCTCATCACAAACGACGGCGTGACCATCGCAAAGGAAATCGAGCTGGAGGATGCTTTCGAGAATATGGGCGCACAGCTTGTCAAGGAAGTGGCGACAAAGACCAATGACGTGGCGGGTGACGGCACGACGACGGCGACCGTACTGGCGCAGGCTATGGTAAATGCGGGAATCAAGAACCTTGCGGCGGGTGCAAATCCGATCATTTTGAGAAAGGGCATGAAGAAAGCGACCGAAACCGCCGTGGACGCCATCGCGAAGATGAGTTCCAAAGTAAACGGCAAGGAGCATATCGCGAGAGTTGCGGCTGTCTCTTCCGGCGACGACGAGGTAGGAAAGCTGGTGGCGGATGCGATGGAGAAAGTTTCCGGCGACGGCGTCATCACCATCGAGGAGAGCAAGACCATGCTCACGGAACTGGATCTGGTAGAAGGGATGCAGTTTGACAGAGGCTATATCTCCGCCTATATGGCGACCGATATGGATAAGATGGAGGCGGTTTTGGAGAATCCCTACATCCTGATCACCGACAAGAAGATTTCCAACATTCAGGAGATCCTGCCTCTCTTGGAGCAGATCGTACAGTCCGGCGCAAAACTCCTCATCATCGCGGAGGACGTGGAGGGCGAAGCGCTCACCACCCTGATCGTCAATAAGCTGCGCGGTACTTTCAATGTGGTAGCGGTGAAAGCGCCCGGCTACGGCGACAGAAGAAAAGATATGTTACAGGATATCGCGATCCTCACGGGCGGTCAGGTGATCAGTTCCGAACTTGGCTTAGAGCTGAAAGATGCGACCCTTGACCAACTCGGTCATGCAAAGTCCGTCAAGGTGCAGAAAGAGAACACCGTTATCGTGGACGGCGAGGGCGATAAGAAAGAGATTGAGGCAAGGATCAGCCAGATCAAGAAGCAGATCGAGGAGACCACCTCTGATTTCGACAGAGAGAAATTGCAGGAGCGCCTTGCGAAGCTCGCGGGCGGCGTAGCGGTGATCCGTGTCGGCGCGGCGACCGAGACCGAGATGAAAGAGGCGAAGCTTCGTCTGGAGGATGCGCTGGCAGCGACCAGAGCGGCAGTCGAGGAGGGTATTATCGCAGGCGGCGGTTCCGCTTATGTCCATGCGGCGAAAGAAGTCGAGAAGATGGCGGAGAAACTTGAGGGCGACGAGAAGACAGGCGCGCAGATTGTCTTAAAGGCACTGGAAGCGCCCCTCTACCACATCGTGGCAAACGCAGGGTTAGAAGGTTCCGTTATCATCAATAAAGTAAGAGAGTCCAAAGTCGGCGTCGGTTTCGATGCCCTGACCGAGGAGTATGTGGATATGGTAAAAGCGGGCATCCTTGATCCCGCGAAAGTGACCAGGAGCGCATTGCAGAACGCGACCAGCGTAGCGAGCACCCTGCTCACCACCGAATCCGTGGTAGCCAACATCAAAGAGCCCGAACCCCCGATGCCCGCAGGCGGTGGCGGCATGGGGATGATGTAACGTACTAAGCCACGGCGCAACAGACGCGAATAAAGAACCCGTTCCAAGCTTGCTTGAGGGCGGGTTCTTTTTACTGTCATATAAAAGATAAAACGAGAATTATTTCTTCAACATTTTTTTAAGTCCCTTGAACAGATGCCCGTTAAAAATTTCCACGAGACCATAAATGACATTACGCGTTCCACCGCCCATACTGAGACCGCGGATCGGCATGGATTCCATGGTTTCTCTTGCCATTCTGACAGCCTGTGGCGTGCCGCCCATTTCCTTAGCGGCAGTTTTGCTGCCGATGGGCAGTATCAATCTGCCGAGAAAAGAGTCTGTTGTATGGAGCAGCAGAGAATCCTTGGTAAAAGGACGACGGGGCGTATCGTTCGGAATCGGGTGCCCCAAAAGTTTCTCGAAGTCTTCCTGTTTGGCAGTTTCTACAGCATAGGATAATGTTTCCGGCGTCACGCCCTCATGTATAGGAATCTCTCCGGACAAACGAATGTCACGGCTTGAGGAACCGACCTGAACCTGATATGTTCCGGATTCCATGTTCCAGGATCTGCTTCTGGGATCGAACCAGGAGAACGCATCCTCGGTCAATTCAAAGGTGACGCGGATTTCTTCATTTGGTGCAAGATGCACTTTTTGGAAAGCTTTCAATTCTTTCTGAGCACGGAACACCTTTGAATCCGGCAGGGAAAGATACACCTGCACCGCTTCTCCGCCGAAAAAGCTGCCCGTGTTTTTCACAGTACAGCTAACGGTTTTTCCGCTGATCTGTAACTCCCGATAATCAAAAGTTGTATAGGAAAGCCCGTAGCCAAAAGGATATGCGACATTTTTACTTACCGTATCGTAGTACCGATAGCCTACATAGATGCTTTCCCGATACTGAACATGCTCATCTCCGGATGCAAACGTGCTGTGGTTGGGCGTATCCTCTATGGAAAGGGGCCATGTCTCTGCAAGTTTGCCTTCCGGACACACCTTTCCGGAGAGCAGATTCCATGCAGCGTGTCCGCCTTGCTGACCGGACAGGTACATCAGAAGGATGCTTTGCACTTTTTTTGCCCAGGGAAGAACCATCGGACTGCCGCCTTGCAGAATGACCACAATATTGGGGTTTACCTCTGCCAATGCTTCGATCAATGCGTTATGTGCCGGTGGAAGTTCCATGTGCTCACGGTCATAGCCCTCGCTTTCGGCAATGTCCGGCAATCCGGCGAATACCAGCACGACTTCTTTACCGCGGGCTGTTTTGACAGCCTCGCGTATCATCTGCGCATCCGGTTCCACAGAGTCCTGACGGTATCCGTCAGCATAGTCAAAAGAAACATGGGCGTCTTCCAGAGCCTGACAGAAACTGTCCAGACTATGGGGACAAATCTTGCTGGAACCGGCGCCCTGATATCTGGGGAATTTCGCCATTGCGCCGATGACTGCCGGCTTTGCGTCCGGCTTAATCGGCAGAAGTCCGCTGTTCTTTAGCAGCACGGCGGATTGCTGGGCGACTTCTCTTGCCAGTTCACTGTGTGCGTCCATGTCGCAGGTAAAAGGAATGCTGTTTCGCTGCGCAGATTGTTCCAGAAGTTTCAGTACGTTGGCGGCGGCTCTGTCAATGTCAGCTTCCGCCAATACGCCGTCCTGTACTGCCCGGAGCAGTTCTCTGTCAGTACCCTTACAGGTTCCCGGCATCTCCAAATCCAGACCGTTGCGGAAAGACTCTACCGGGTCGCTCATAGCGCCCCAGTCAGTAACAAATAATCCGTCAAATCCCCACTCGTTTCTGGCAACATCTTCCATAAGCCACTTGTTTTGAGCGCAGAATGTACCGTTCAGGCGATTGTAGGCAGTCATGATTGTCCAGGGCTGCGCTTCCTTTACTGCGATTTCAAACGCTTTCAGATAGATTTCGCGCAGGGCACGCTCATCAACCACGGAATCTTCCCACATGCGCTGCTTTTCCTGATTATTTGCAGCGAAGTGCTTGATGCTGGTTCCTACCCCTTGACTCTGAACGCCGCGGATCCATGCGGCAGCCAGTTTGCCGGCAAGGAACGGGTCTTCTGAAAAATACTCAAAATTGCGGCCGCAGAGTGGATTTCTCTTAATGTTGACGCCGGGACCTAGGAGGACTGCAACATCTTCTTTCCGGCACTCCTCGCCCAAGGCTTTTCCCATTCGTTCTAAAAGGTCCGTGTCAAAGGAACAGGCGGAAGCGGAGGCCGTAGGAAAACAGGTTGCGGGGATAGAGGCCGCAATACCGAGGTGATCCCCGGCAACGCCTTGTTTACGGAGACCATGAGGACCGTCACTGAGCATGATGCCGGGAAGTCCAAGGCGTTCGCAGTCTTCCGTATGCCAGAAATCCCGTCCGGAAAGCAGCTTCGCCTTTTCCTCCGGACGCAATGTTGTGAGAATCGATTCTTTTTTCATGATATTCTCTTCCGCCTCCAATTATGGTATTATTTCCTGATAATCAGACCATTCATCAGGTTGCTTATTCCGCCGAATGTAAGACCAAGTCCCATGATGAAAATCTGAGAGATCGCAGCGCCAAAAGGATTCACTGCCATGAGAATCCCGATGATAGCGGTCACAAGGCTGGCAATGAGCGAAACGATCCATTTGCTGTTTTGACTTTTGTTCAGTATGGTTTGAATGATGTTTACTGCGCTGTTGATAATGATAAGTATTCCAATGATAAAAGGCAAAATGGAAACGATGGTTCTCATTTTTGCAATCAAAACAATGCCTACTATTATGATAATAACAGATTTCAGGGTAGTAATAACACTGTCTTTGCTGATATTCTTTTCCTCGTTTTTCTTTTGACTGATAAAAAGAACGATTAAGCCTATAACGCCTGCAATGATAAGACTACAGCCGATTACCATACAGGCAATATCCATAGTCTCTCCCGGCCAAACCATCAAAACAATGCCAAGGACGACCATGATAAGGGAAGATACTACTTCGTTTTGAAGAATTTTTTTCATATTGGTACAACTCCTTTTTGTTTTAGTGTGTTTTATTTCAGAGCTTTCTCCACCCGCAGGAAGAAGAACAGGATCATCATCAGTGCCGTCCCGACAAGTTCCACACCATAATAGGAACCGAGAATGCCGGTCAGCGTAGCCTGTGACTGCGCCGCTGCCACAGTCACGCCGTCCACAAGACTGGGCGCCACATATCCGGTGCGGGACAGAATCAGGTTAAAGACACTGGTACATAAACCTACCATGACCGTAATGATGATGCTGTATACGGACATACCAAAACCGTCACAGCGGAAGTGATGCGTCAGTTCGAAATGGTCCAGGCAGTCGGCGAAGAAAGCCATGAAGATATAAGAACTGGGAATGGTTCCCACATTCTTGATGATCTGCCCGGCGATGACCACACCCATATTCGTTGGAGACAGCAGGCAGATGGCGGTTCCCGCTATGGTCAGACCGCTTCCGATCAGGAACAGAGTCCGCTTTTCAAATTTCTTTGTCAGCGGGATGATGATGAACATACCCAATCCCATGGGAAGACCGCCTATTACCTGCAATATGGTGGGCGTAAAGCCGTCGTTATAGCTGCCCAGAATATAGTTGCAATAGTAGAGCAGGCTGGTACTGCGCATATAGGCGATAAATTGAGTAAGAACCCATATTAGAAGCGCCATCACCATATATTTGTCCGTAAAACAGGCTTTCATCTGCTTTGTGTAGGGGATTTCTTCTTTTTTTTCAACTGTTTCTTCATTTTCCGCTTCTGTGATTCGCTCTTTTGTAAAGAAATATTCCAGCAGCCCCAGAGGCAGTACGAAGATGGCAACAATGCAAATCATGGTAATCCATCTCGACTGATTCACGCCGATTATCGGAAGAACCAACATGGGCACCAGAGTCGCAGCCAGCGTTCCTGCAAAGACAATATTGGAAATGCTGGCAAGGGTGGAGAGTGTCGCCCGCTGGCTGGAATTTTTCGTGGAGAGCGGTATCATCATGTTATGGCTCATGTTGTAAATTGTGTAGCTGATGGCATAGTACAGATTATAGGAAATAACGATCCAGACAAGCTGGACAGCCATACTGGCTTTAGGGATCGCGTACATCAGGATACCGGCAATGGGCATGAGGACCGCACCCAGCAGGATATAAGGGCGTGCTTTACCCTGTTTCGTTTTTGTGTGGTCGATCACATATCCCATAAACACATTGGTCACAGCGTCCAGGATTTTGGATATCAGTGGAAAGATGGCCAGAAAAGCGCCGCCTGCCACGGCAGTCAATCCCAAAACATCCGTATAATAGACATTGATATATCCATTGACGATTGCATTGAACAACAGCGCGCCTACCGGTCCTAACAGATAGCCAAAAGCCTTTTCTTTGAAGGTTGTATCTTCCGTGGTGATTTTGCTGTTCCAGATCTTTTTCTCAAGAAAGCCTTGTTTGCTTTGTAATGTCATAATCGCCCTTCCTTTCATTGAATGGAGACTTTAGCGCGGTGAATCCGCTGCTTCACCGGCAAGGTGTCTCCTGTGATGGTAAAACTGTCGCGCAGGCGGATATCGGCGCTGGATGCACCTACCAGCAGTTCCATTTCTCCGGGTTCCACCACTAACTGCATCCGGCTGTCGTGGAATGCCAACTGCCGCAGATCCAATTCCACCGATACGTTTTTGGCTTCGCCCGGCATGAGCGGTACCTTTGCAAATGCCGCCAACTGTAGGCAGGGGCGGGCTACGCTGGAGATCATGTCGCGAATATAGATCTGTGCAACCTCATTTCCGGCGCATTTCCCCGTGTTACGGACAGTGAAACGTAAGTTTACCGTCTCGCGGATATTTACGGTCTTATCAACGGACAAGTCCTCATAGGTAAACTGTGTATAACTCAGACCGTGTCCAAACGGATACAGAGGATGGTTCTGTTCATCGTCCACATACTCGGCCCAAACCTCCGGCTCAGTGAACAACTGTAAGCGGTCATAGTGCATAGGAATTTGGGCTGCGCTGCGCACCATAGTCACCGGAAGTTTTCCGCAGGGGCTGCGTTTACCGGTCAGGATGTTCGCAATGGCTTCGCCTCCATGTTCGGCAGGCAGCCACGCATGGAGCAGCGCCTTACTGTTTTTGCTCACCGAGGAAACAGACAACGGGCGGCCGTCGATGAGAACAGATACGACCGGTTTGCCTGTGGCGAACACCGCCTCCATCAACTCTAATTGCGCGCGCTCCAAATCGGTGTTGGTATTATCCCGATTCTCACCGCATGTTGCGCCTTCATCCACCATGCTCTCCAGACCGCCCAGAACTGCGATTACGATATCCGCATCCTCCACACAACGGAGCGCTTCCTCAATGCCGCCGGGAATGGACTCTTTGATACCGCATCCGGCAGCGTAACGTACCTGTTCCGTTCCCAATTCCGCCTCCAATGCTTCCCGAACAGAGCGGCAATGGGGATAGTAGCGCTCCATAAAATCTGCTTGGGAGGAATACACCGTATTGCTGCTGGTGAAATTCTGCTTTAAGATGGATAGGATGATTTCTTTCTGCTCCGGCGAGGGCTGGTCGTCAAATTCCATCCCCAGCTGCTGCTTGATGCTGTCCTTGAACTCTGTGATCGCCGCCTGATATGCCATAGTCAGAAATTTATCGTTCTCTGTCTGGTCGAAATCCCGGTTCGTTGTTCCTACGGAGCCGACAGAGGAATAGCCGCCGAACATGATTGCTTTGGCGTCCGCAGACGGACCGATGAGCGCCACTTTCAAGCCTGAACGTAAGGGTAAGATGTTTTCTTCATTTTTCAGAAGGACGATGGACTTTTCCGCGATCTCCAGAGAGAGGGCGTCTGCCTCAGGTCTGGCTGTCTCCTGTTCAAAATTTCCAATGCCGTAGGGGTTTTCAAATAAGCCCAGACGGAACTTCACGGTCAGGATACGTTCCAACGCCCTGTCTATATAGGCGGCATCCAGTTCCCCGTCGTTCACGGCCTGGACTAAATGCTGGAAACAGACGTTGGTGGGCTGCTCTACATCGATTCCGGCCTGAAGGGCCTGAACCGCAGTCTGACGCTGGCTTTCCGAGGTACGGTAGCGGGCGTCCGCCCGTCCGATGCTGCCGTAATCCGATACAACAGGACCTTTAAAGCCCAAATCATCCCGAAGCAGGTCTGTCAGGATTGCTTTGGAAGTGGCAATAGGTTCGCCGTTTAAGATACCGTAGCCGTTCATCACAGCCATGATGCCTGCATCCTGGATGGCTGCTTCAAAAGGCCAGCAGAATGTATCCCGCAGGCTGCGCTCGCCTAACTGCATTTCACCGCCATTTCTGCCGCCTTCGGCATTTCCGTAGCCCACGAAATGTTTTGCGGTCGCCATGACGGCATCATCCTTTTGTAATCCCTGCACATAGGCTGTTCCCATCTGGGCAACCAAATAGGGGTCCTCGCCATAGGTCTCGCTGATGCGTCCCCACCGGGGGTCGCGGCCTAAGTCGAACAGCGGGGAATGGAGAGCGTGCATTCCGAAAGAGAGAAGCTGCTTCTGTTCTGTTTCTCCCATTTTCTCTGCCAGTTCCGGTTCCCATGTGGCGGCTATACCGAGAGCCTGTTGGAAAGTAGTTGCTCCCGGAATCTGAAGTCCGGCGATCCCTTCGTTGTGGATCAGCGCGGGAATACCCAGACGGGTCTCCTCCACCAGAAACCGCTGTGTTTCCCGCAGCTGCGCCATGTCTTTTGCTGTGTCTCCGCTCATGGATGCGTTCAGATAGCTCAACGTGCCGATTCCGTCTTTGATCGTTTCCCGAAGGTTTTCCTGATCCATGAGCATGGCGCAGGAAAGCTGTGCGGTCTTTTCTTCCAGCGTCATGCGGGACATCAGATCCCGAACGCGGTTTTCGATGGGCTGGGTTTTGTCTTTGTACAGCATGATGATTGCCTCCTTTTTATTTGAAATTTTACTATCTCTGTTTCGTTCCTTGTTTTCTACACATTAAAACGGTCCCATTGTTTCTCCGTGGGTAATACCGCCCTCATTGAAAGCGTCCACCCGGATAAAACATGTCTGTCCCTTGTTCAGCGCGCCGATATGACAGGTATCTTCCCCATAGATCATGACACAGTGATACAACTTATCCGGCGCGTGGCCCCACAGGACTGCGCATCCGACGGCATCGCCGTTCCTAGCCCAGGACAGATCCAGATCCATATTGTCGCGCCTGATTTTCAGCTCAGAGATCTGCCGGGGTTTCGGACATTTGGATGAGCCGAATACACGCAGCGCAGAGATGGCCGCGGCTTGGTGAAAGGGCAGTTCTATGATCGTGCACCGCAGATAACGGGCTTGAATGCCATCCTCGATGCAGATGAAGTCATGGGACAGGTCTGTCTCCGTTTGACTTTTGTCGCAGATTACGAAGAAATTTGTTCCATCCTGAGAACCTTCCAGCTTCCAGCGTGTTTTATGGTTTTCCGTGTCGATGATACGCTTGATGGGCCATTCTCCGCCCCAGCTTGCGCTCTCGGGAGGATTTTTATGTAAACCATCGTCGGCGAAATTGATTTGGACGCCGTGGACGGTCATTGTCTCTCCTAAGTCGATCTGCAGCCATTCGCCATTGTCTGATGCGGCTTTCCACCAAGTCCTTTCGCACTCGTCCGCAGCCAGGTCTGCCGGATGCTCCGGCGCACAGGAGGAGGCGGTCATGGACTTCTTATAACTGAGCAGCATCCAGTCCGGTTCCCGCCAGGGATCGAAACGCGTCTGCTCCATCCGGATTGGCCAATCGCCGTAGCGCTGGTTGCAGAACAGTTCACCATCCTCATCAAAACCGGCGGGGAACAGTCCGATCCGCCGCTCAAAGCTGTGGTTTACGCTGATCCGCATGGTAGCGGTGTGCCAGAGGTTCCCGAATTTATCTTTCATGGTACTGCCATGCCCGGCACCGGGCATGAATCCGCCGGGACGGTAAGAATAGGGATTGTTCTTTGCATAAGTAAACGGCCCTAAGGGGCTGTCACCAATATAAACGCCGTCGGAGTATACATTGTACTCTGCTCCGGTAGCGGCATATTGCAGATAATATTTTCCGCTATGCTTGGTCATCCATGCGCCCTCGATATAGGGAGCGCTTCCTCCGGCCAGAATACGCATGACACGTTCCCCCATTTTCTTTGCCGGAGGCATGATATGGTTTTCCCCGTTGCGTTCAAAACCGTGGTGTGCCGTATCGCTTTCGATCAAGCCCTTGGGTTTACCGATGGGAGTCATGGTTTCCGGATCCAGTTCCACGCCGTACAGGGGCTTTTGGTTGGAGCATCCCCAATAGAAGTACACTCTGCCGTCATCGTCCTGAAAAAGGTTTGGATCCCAAAAGGTCAGTGTGGCGGCGACACGTTCAAACTCGCCGGAACAGGGGTCTTTCGTACGGTAGAAAGGGCATTTGCTGTTCCGTTTGGAAGCGCAGAAGTACATATATTCGCCCATCACACGCACATCGGGGGCATAGTCGTGGATGGGGAGACCGGTCAGCGGATAGTATTGCCAATCCGCCAGATCATCCGAGACCCAGAAGCCCGCTGACATGGACGGGAACAGATAGTACCGCTCATGAAACAGGATCATGGATGGATCGGCTGCCTCTCTACAGATGGCATGACCGTAAAATGTGCCATGAAATTGGTATTTGTAAGAGAGATTCATCGGGTTGCAAATATGTTTCATCGGCAGAGTCCTCCATAAGATAGATTAGAATGATGAGTAGGATATTTTCGGCATTGAGATTTTGTGTTTGCTGACATGGTATCGCATTTTTCTTGACCTGTAATGCAAAATCGGTTATATTATTATAAAATCTTCCGCAAGAGGTGATTTTTTGAAAAACTACAGTGCTTTTTGCAAAACCTTTTATGCCTCGCATTTTCTGCCGGTGGTCTATTATGAAGACGGAACGGAATTATGCGCTGTGGGGCTTCCCGCAGGGATACCCGTTTCTCCGGGGGTCTTGCGGTTTTTGCTGTCCGAATCTCAAAATCCTGCTATCTATACGATGCCAGGCGTCGGTTTTTATGGGATGGTTCGGCTGGAAAATGCTGTCGGCTGTCTGGTGATAGGACCTGCCCGTTCCGGCGATGTTCTTCAAAAGACCGTTCAGGCATATATGAGCGCCAATGCGATCAGCCGGAACCGTGAGGAAGATATTACGCAGTTTATGCAATCCCTTCCCTGCTACAGCTATAATCGCTTTGTTTATCTCATGCTTCATCTGCACCTTGTTTTGAACGGGGAAGAAGTATCTATTCTGGACCGCTTTGGTCTCCATGATAAAGAGTCGGATCAGGAAATTGCCGTCCGGCATACGGAAGCCACCTATCAGGCGCGGGATGAAAGACAGCAGCATGGAACGTACTTTTTTGAAAAACAGATGCTGGAGCTGGTCCGGCAGGGTGAGCCGGAGCAGATGCGGAGTTTTCTGTTGAAAACCGCAGAGAATCAGCGGCTGGTGGAAGGCGTGCTGGCGGATACGCCGCTTCGACAGGCAAAAAACGTTTTTGTAGGAACCGTAACGATCGTCGGAAAAATGGGGGCAATTCCCGGCGGTATGGATGTTGAGCAGGCATATTATTTGATGGATACCTACATTCAGGAGTGCGAATATCTCCAGTCTTTAGAAGCCATCAAAAACCTACAATACAATATGCTGCTGGATTTTACCAGCCGGGTGCGGCAGTCCAGACTGCCTGCCGGAATCTCCGATGAGGTCTATGCCTGTATCCAGTATATCGGAGAGCATCTGAACGACGGTCTGGCTGTTCAGGACATAGCGAGCCATATTAACCGGGGAAAGTCTTATCTGGAAAAGCGATTCAAGGCGGAAACCGGAATGAGTGTAGGAGAGTATGTGACTGAGTGCCGTATGCGGGAAGCGAAGCTGTTGCTAAAATATACGGATAAATCATTGGCAGAGATCAGCGAATATCTCCATTTTTCCAACCAGCCTTATTTTCAGAATGTATTTAAGAAAACGGTTGGCGTTACTCCGGCAAAATATCGGCGCGAACATTCCGGCTGAGTTTTTTGGAAAACCTATTTTACAATATTATGGTCGATTCTGCATTACAACCGAAAATTCATCTGCTAAAATCAGCGTATACTGGAGATTTTGTATCAAACGGATTGGTATGTCCGCAAAAGAGGATTTTAGGAGGTGCAAAAATGATCGTGGATTTGAATGCTTCGTGGAAATTTTCCCGCGCCGGCCGCCCCTGTAAAACGGTTGATCTTCCTCACGATGCCATGTTGGAGGAACAACGGGACGGGAATTGTCGGAACGGGGTCAACTCCGGATACTTTCCCGGAGGGAAGTACACCTATGAAAAGACATTTGAGATCGGCAGCGGGGATGCAGGGAAGAAAATCGTTCTGCATTTTGAGGGGGTTTATCAGAATTGCACAATCACCCTCAACAGGCAGTCCGTCGGCGCACACAGATACGGCTATACGGCCTTTGATGTGGACATTTCGGGCGCTGTTCAAACGGGAGAAAACCATCTGCGGGTGGATGTGGACAATTCGCTTGAGCCCAACTGCCGCTGGTATTCCGGTTCCGGCATCTACCGCCCGGTAAGTCTGTTGATCGATGAATTGGAGGCGCCTGAGATCGTAACGAAGTCCTATGCGCCTGCGGTGATTGAGGTGACCGCTGACGCGGACAAAGTGGAAATCCTGGATGGCGAAAGGGTGATAGCCTCCGGTGTCCCCGGAGAGATTACGGTTCCAAATGCAAGACTGTGGAATGCGGAAACCCCGAATCTTTACACTTGTGTGATCCGCAAGGAGGGGAGAGAACGGCGGGAGATTTTTGGCATCCGTCTCCTGGAGTGGGATGCGAAGAAAGGTCTGCGGGTAAACGGAGAGCGTGTCCTGCTGCGGGGCGGCTGTATCCACCACGACCACGGTGTGTTGGGAGCCTGTGATTTTTATGATGCGGAATACCGCCGTATTTCCATCTTGAAAGAAAACGGCTTCAATGCTCTGCGCATTGCCCACAATCCTGCGTCTCAGATTACATTGCGCATCTGTGACAAGCTGGGTATGTATGTGATGAACGAGACTTTTGACGGGTGGTATGTTCCCAAGACTTACCATGATTATGCCCGCTGGTTTGACGCAGAGTGGAAAAACGATATAACCGCTATGGTGAAGGCTTCTTTCAACCATCCTTGTGTTATCATGTATTCTCATGGAAATGAGGTTTCCGAGACGGCTTCTAAAAAGGGCGCGGAGACCTGCCGGATGCTGACAGACTACATTCACACTTTGGATGCGACCCGTCCGGTCACTGCAGGGGTGAATGTGCTGCTGAATGTATACACCATGATGGGAATCGGCGTTTACAAGGATAAGGGCGAGTACAAACCGGAGCCTCTGCCAAAGAAAGGCGGTTATAAGGAAAAGAAAACCGGTTCTGCATTTTTCAATGCCATGGCAGGGAAACTTGGCAGTCTGATGTTTTATATGGCTGCCGGAAAAAAAGGCGACAAAGCCTGTAAGGGCGCAGCCGCCGGATTGGATGTTCTGGGTCTGAATTATGCGGCTTCCCGGTATGACGCGGATGCTCGAAAGTACCCGGATCGGCTGATGGTCGGAAGTGAAACTATGGCGGCAGACTTACCTTACAATTGGGAGCGGGTAAAGAAGTATCCTCAGGTATTGGGCGATTTTGTCTGGTCTGCGTGGGATTATCTGGGTGAGGCATGTATCGGTGACTGGACCTATCATTCCTACAAGGGGCTGCCGCTGCTGGCAGGTCAGGGTATGATCGATATTACGGGTAAGCCGCTGGCAGCTATGTATTTCATGCAGGTGGTATGGGGGCTGCGAAAGATTCCGTTTATCGGGGTGCGCCCTTTGAATCATGCGAAAGAAAAGCCCTCCACCGGCGCATGGCAGTTTACCAATGCCATTGACAGTTGGACGTGGCACGGCTATGAAGGGACAAAAGCGGTTGTGGAGGTATATGCTGACGCCGCGTCTGTCCGCATGGAACTGAATGGCAAAGAAATCGGAATAAAGCCCGTCAAAAAATATAAGGCGATCTTTAGGACTGCTTATGCGCCCGGAACACTGACTGCTGTTGCGCTGGATGAGAGCGGCAGGGAAGTCTCCCGGCATAGCTTAAGCACCGGCGGTAAGGACATAAAAATATCCGTAACACCTGATAAGCAGGTCTTAGAAGCGGACGGACAGTCCCTGTGCTATCTGCCCATTGAATTTACGGACGAAAAGGGGGAACTGATTCCTTATATTGAACAGCCCGTCACCGTTAAGGTGGAGGGAGCAGCCGGACTACAGGGTATGGGCAGCGCGCTGTGCAAGACGAATGAAAGATATATCGCCAATACGTTCAACAGCTACCGGGGCCGCCTGCTGGCAGTCGTCAGAGCAGGGACAGAGGCAGGAACAGCGACAGTTACCGTCACAAGTAAGAATAGAAAGCCGGTTACGGTAGCGTTGGAGGTGTCCGTATAATCTTGCGGAATATATGAAGTAAGGGAGGTCATCCTATGCCGGAATTTATCGCCTTTGAAAAGGTAGGAAAAACGTATAAGGTCGGAGAAGTAGAGATTCATGCGTTAAAAGACGCCGATTTTACAATCGAGAAAGGAGAGATCTGTGTGATCGTGGGCGCATCCGGCGCAGGAAAGACAACGATATTGA